>NZ_JAPTFO010000014.1:0-74363 GCF_030985515.1 Stenotrophomonas sp. Sm10 | reverse complement strand
GGGGGGGGGGGGGGGGGGGGGCGGCGGGGGGGCCGCCCCCCCCCCCCCCCGCCACTACCCGAAGCATCCGATGAATGGGCGGGCCCACCTACCCTGCCCGCCCTGCGGCACCTTCGGTATGCTGGCGCCCTTTCCTGAATCCGGCGCCGCGAGCGCACTGCCGATGAGCCTGTTCCGACCCCGCATGCTGCTGTCCGTCGCCCTGATCGGCCTGCTGGCCGGCTGCGGTGGCGACCCGGTCCGCCCTGCGCCGCCGCCGGCGCCAACCGTGGTACCGCAGGCCAAGCCGGTGAAGATCGGTATCGCCCTCGGTGGTGGCGCAGCCAAGGGCTTCGCCCACATCGGCGTGATCAAGATGCTGGAGGCCAATGGCTTCGAACCGGCCGTGGTGTCCGGCACCAGTGCCGGCAGCGTGGTCGGCGCGCTGTATGCCAGCGGCATGGATGCGTTCCAGATGCAGAGCAAGGCAGTGGCGCTGGATGAAGCCAGCATCCGCGACGTGCGCCTGTTCTCCGGTGGCCTGGTGCAGGGCCAGAAGCTGCAGGACTACGTCAACGAGCAGGTCGCCAACCGCCCCGCCGAGCGCCTGAAGAAGCCGTTCGCCGCAGTCGCGACCCAGCTGGAAACAGGCGAGCGCGCGATCTTCGTGCGCGGCAACGTCGGCCAGGCCGTGCGCGCCTCCAGCAGCATTCCCGGCGTGTTCGAACCGGTGAAGATCGGTGGCCGCAACTACATCGATGGCGGCGTGGTCAGCCCGGTGCCGGTCGATGCCGCGCGCCAGCTCGGCGCCGACTTCGTGATCGCCGTGGACATCTCCAGCAAGGCCAGCGGCAAGGCGCCGACCGACATGCTGGGCATCGTCAACCAGTCCATCTCGATCATGGGCCAGCGCCTGGGCGAGCAGGAACTGGCACGCGCCGACATCGTCATCCGCCCGAAGGTGCTGGACATCGGCGCCGCCGATTTCAGCCAGCGTGGCACCGCGATCCTGGAGGGCGAAAAGGCCGCAATGGCCGCGATGCCGCAGATCCGCGCGAAGATCCAGCAGCTGCAGCGTGCACGCGCCGCGGCCGCCGCACCGGCACCCGTGGCCGCGCCGAAGTGCGAGGAAGCCTCGCGCCTGGGCAAGCTGATAGGGCGCAAGGACAAGTGCTGAGCTGAGCCGGCGTGTCGCTGCCAGACAGCGACGCGCGCGTTCTAGCGCGCAGGCCGGTAACCGCTGGCCTGCTGCCGCTCGCGCCTGCGCGCCTGACGGGCCTGCTCCTGCAGTGTCGCCGTGTGCTGCAGCTGTTCCATGCCATCGGCCGGCACATGCAGCTGGCGTCGCGCACGGGTGAGTGCCAGATAGACCGCGCGCACCGGGTTGTACCAGATGCGCCCGCCCTGCCCCGCACTGAAGCAACCGGGTGACAGCGAGACCACGTCGAACTGCAGGTTCTTCGCGTGTTCGGCCAGGCACAGCGCCACCCGCCCTTCAGCAGGCGTGTCCTGGTCGTCGAGCGCCTGCAGCAGTGACTGCACCCGATCGGCAGACGCAAACAGTTCGACCAGCGCGCCCTGCCCTTCGTCGGCCTGCGTGGCCAGGAAGCGCTCCTGTGCCGGGTCCGAGGCGCTGTCGCGGCGCCGGCGCCACGCATCCAGCGGCCGCTGCAGCACGCTGCGCAGCGCGCGCAGCGATGCCGGATGCAGATAGGGCCGCAGCCCGAGCGCGTGCAGCTGTGCCGCATCCAGGGCCAGATCGGCGACGCTGCCATGGATGCGCAGGCCCTCGCTTGGTACCTGCGTCCAGTGGCGGTAATGCAGCACACCGGTGGCGCGGTCGGCGGCACCGACGAACGGCCCACTGTCCTGCCCCAGTCCATCCAGTGCCAGGGTCTGGTTGACCAGGCCCTCGACCTGGTTGCCCTGGCGCACCGACTGGTGCATTTCCAGCACCTTCGACGCGGCCCAGCGCGGCACCGTACCGGTCAGGCACTGGTGCGGATCCCCCAGGCTGACCACGCCAGGCGCATGGCCGGCCAGCAACTGCTTCCACGACGGGCTCAGGTCATGCGCCTCGTCCACCAGGAGCATGCCCATGTCCAGCGGCGGGGTAACGCCGCGCAGTGCCAACCACTTGCCGATGTGCGCCGGGCTGAGGCTCAGCAGCGTGCCCCGCTGCAGTTCGGCGTCGAACATGCAGCGCCAGACGTGCTCGGCGGCCGCCATGTACGGCGACACGTCGAGCATCGCGGCGGGCACCGACCGGTCGAAATGCTGGAACGCCAAGCCCGGTGCAGACGACGCGCACCAACGGTTGATGGCCTCGAACGCAGTCAGCAGCACCTGCTCCGGGCTGCGCCCACCGATGCCCTGCAGGCCGATGCGGCCGGCAATCTCGCGCGGCGTGCGGGTGCTGCGCCGGTAGCTGGCAACGAAGCCACCGGTGTGGCCGCTGCGCGCGGCATGCTGCGCCACGCGGTTGGCGAACTCGATCTGGGTCAGCAGGCGCACCGCGGTGCTGGCCGGCACGCGGCTGCGGAAGGCTTCCACCTGCCCACGCGAGGGCGCCACGTAGGTGTAGCGGCCGGGCCGCGCCTCCATCAGCGCCAGCACCAGGTGGCCCTTGCCGGTGCCGGCATAGCCATCGAGGTCGATCAGCTCATCGGGGTTGGCGGCGATGGCGCGCAGCACGCGGGCCTGCTCGGAGGTGTACAGGCCATGGTGTTCGACCGCACGCGCGTCCTCGGCGGCCACGTCATCCTGCGTGAGCGCCTCGTCACTGGAAAAGGTGGCGGGAAAGCGGATCTCATGCTCGGTCAGGGTTTCCTGGCAGGCCTGCTGCAGGGCCAGGCCCGGATACTCCAATGGCGACTGCGCGATGACGTCCTGCAGGATCTGCGCCGGCGCCAGCAGCACGCCGTGGGCGGCCAATGCGGTCAGCCAGGCATCCAGCTCCGGCTGGCCTCCGCCACCGGGGCCGGCCAGCTCCGCGGCGGCGCCTTCGTTGCCAGCAAACAGCGCGCAGGCATCATGCAGCAGGCGTTCGATCTCGGCCGCTGGATGCAGGCGCGCCCGGCACAACTGCGCGGCCATCAGCCCGGCCTGCTCCACTGCCGTCTGCGGCGGCGTGCCGTGAGCGATGTAACGTGCCAGCGACTTGCGCTGCAGCGGCAGGAAGATGGTGGTGGGCACCGGGTGCTGGAGTTCGGACATGCGTGGAACCGGAAAGGAACGCTGCGGCGCGCGCAGGGCGGTGATGCTCGGCTACCCGCCCGGCCGCGTCAAATCGCCGCTGCGCTCATTCCAGCTGCGACAACGGCAATGCCTGGAAACCCTTCACCGTGCGCAGCACGAAGCTGGAATTGGCGTCGGCCACGCCGCCGGCGTTGAGCAGGCGGTCCAGCAGGAAGTGCGAAAAGTGCTCCAGGTCGCGCACGTAGACGTGCAGCAGGTAGTCCATGTCGCCGGTCAGCGCATGGCAGGCCACCACCTCGTCCCAGCCCTGCACGCTGTCCACGAAGTGGCCGATGGCGGCCTGGTCGTGCTTTTCCAACTGCACGCGCACGAAGGCCTGCAGGCCCAGGCGCAGCTGCCGCGGCTCCAGCCGCGCGCCGTAGCCGACGATCACGCCCTCGCTTTCCAGCCGCTGCAGGCGGCGCAGGCAGGCCGAGGGCGACAGGTTCACCCGAGTCGCCAGCTCCGCGTTGGTGGCGCGCCCATCCCGCTGGATTTCAGCCAGCAGGCGTATATCCGTGCGATCAAACTGGACTTCTCCGGCCATTGCTGCTCCGCAACATGGTGACTGCGCAAGGATATTGCGCCAACAATGCCAATCGGCGCAACTTTTGCAACCCTGTTGCGCGCGCCCTGCCCTAGCATCGTGGCTATCCCTTCAAGGAGTGCCCCATGGACCTCGCCCAGCCCCGCCGCGTCGAACACCAGCAGACCGACAAGGGCTACGTGCCGGTGTACACCACCGCGCTCGTCGAGCAGCCGTGGGACACCTACAGCGCCGACGACCACGCCACCTGGAGCACGCTGTACCAGCGCCAGCGCGAGCTGCTGGTCGGCCGTGCCTGCCAGGAATTCCTGGACGCGCAGGACGAGATGGGCATGAACGCGCACATGATTCCGCGCTTCGACCAGCTCAACGAAGTGCTGGGCGCGGCCACCGGCTGGACCCTGGTCGGCGTCGAAGGCCTGCTGCCGGAACTGGATTTCTTCGACCACCTGGCCAACCGCCGCTTTCCCGTGACCTGGTGGATCCGTCGCCCGGACCAGATCGACTACATCGCCGAGCCGGACCTGTTTCACGACCTGTTCGGCCACGTGCCGCTGCTGATGAACCCGGTGTTCGCCGACTACATGGAGGCCTATGGCCGTGGCGGCGTCAAAGCCCACGCGATCGGCCCGGACGCGCTGCAGAACCTCACCCGCCTGTACTGGTACACGGTGGAGTTCGGCCTGATCGACACGCCCGACGGCCTGCGCATCTACGGTGCCGGCATCGTGTCGTCCAAGGGCGAGTCGCTGTACTCGCTGGAATCGGCCGCACCCAACCGCATCGGTTTCGACCTGCAGCGGATCATGCGAACGAAGTACCGCATCGACACCTTCCAGAAGACCTACTTCGTCATCGACAGCTTTGAACAGCTGATGCAGGCGACGTCGCCGGACTTCACCCCGATCTACGCGGCACTGGCCGACCAGGCGCACCTGCCTGCCGGTGACGTGCAGGCTGACGATCACGTGTTCCAGGCCGGCACGGGTGAAGGCTGGGCGGACGGCGGCGACGTGTGATGCGCGCTGCCGCGCGGCTATCCTGCACGGCATGACTGATGCATTTGCTTCGCTGCGCGTAACCGATGTCGCTTTCGACGACGACTTCATCCTGCTGACCCTGGCCGATGGCCGCCGCACCCGCCAGCCGCTGCGCTGGGTACCTGCGTTGTTCGAAGCCGATGCAGGGCAACGCGCGCGGTGGGTCGCCACCGCCGATGGCCTGGGCGTGAACTGGCCGGCGCTGCTGCCGACGCGCGAGGCTGGCGTGGTCGATATCCTCAACCAGGTCTGGGAAGACCGCTACGAGGCCGCGCTGGCGCGACTGAAGGCAGCCGCGTGGACGCTGGATGCGCTGTCCGACGAAGACCAGCTGCTGGTGGCGCTGTGGCGCATGGAGGCCGACATCAACAACGGCGGCTTCATGCAGTTCCTGTGCAACTGGGGCGACCCGACCTGCCAGCTGGCGTTGCGTGCGCTGCAGGCGATGGGCGCGGCGAAGACCCACGCGATCCTGGCCGGCATGCGCGGGCTGGTCGACCGGCTGGAAGATGACCCGGCGGTCAAGCAACTGACCGACCTGTACGGCGCGATGACCGAACAGGAGCAGGAGGCGCTGCACGCCTTCGACGAAGCCTATTTCGAGCGACCGGAAGACCTGGCCAGGTTGGGGCTGAAGCACTTCGGCCCGGAGCCTGTCGAACGACGATGACCATGCACTCCGGCGCTGTTCTGTAGAGCCGAGCCCATGCTCGGCTACGTTTCAATCAGCGCGGGTACACCAGCAGCACTACCAGATCCTCCTCACCCACCTGCTGCAGCGCATGGTGGCTGCCCTTGCGGGTCAGCAGCGCGTGCCCGGCGTGCACGTCGTACTGCCTGCCATCCAGCACATAACTGCCCTGCCCACTGACGATGTAATAGATCTCGTCCTTGTGCTGCGGATGCAGGCCGATGCCCGCGCCTTTGTGCAGCACACGCTTGCGCAGCACGAACGGCAGCCCTTCGGCATCGGCGAAGAACGGATACGCCGTGGTCGGGCCGGCACCGCCGTGCGGGCCTGCTTGCGTGCGCACAACACTGTCTTCGTGCACCACCTGCGAGGGCAGGGCTGGGTCGCTACCCTGCCCTTCCGCCACCACGTCGCAGTCGATATCCCGCACCAGCGCCGGCTGCAGCGCGGGTAGCAGCGGCACCGCCTCGCGCAATACCAGGCAGGCCACCGCATGTGCGCCGGCCACGCTTAAATGGGTGCCGTCGGCCTTGTTCTGTTCGGGCACGAACAGGAAGTAGGGTCGCGCGCCCTCCTCACCCAGCGCGCGGATCCAGCGCATGCTGCGGTCATTCAGATCAATCAGCGCAATCTGCTCGCGCGCGGCCAACGCCTTCATCGACTGCGTGTAGCGGCCATGCGTATCCAGCAGTGAACCGAAGTCGTACAGCAGCCGCGCCACCGGCGTGACCAGCACCGGCGTGGCGCCCTTTGCGCGGGCCACCTGTACGTAACGCATCAGCAGGCGTGGGTAGTCGCTGTCCGGATCGGTGTAGCGCGTGCGGTCTTCGAACTTCGCATCGTTGTGGCCGAACTGGATCAGCAGCACGTCGCCTTGGCGCAGCTCGGCGGCGATGGCCTCCAGGCGCCCTTCCTCGATGAAACTGCGCGTGCTGCGCCCGCCCTTGGCGTGGTTGTGCACCTCCAAGCGCGCCGGGTCCAGGTAGCTCTGCAGCGCCTGGCCCCAGCCGGCCTGCGGCGCGCGCTCGGGGCCGTATGCGGCCGCAGTGGAGTCACCGGCAATGAAGACCCGCACGGGCGCCGCCTGCGCGGTGGTGCACGACAGCAGCAACAACAAAGGCAACAGGGTGCGCATATCCGGTCTCCGGTAGTGCCGGCCGCTGCCCGGCAACCTCATGAACGGCGGAAGCATTGCCAGGACGCCGGCCAGCGGCCGGCACTACCGCGGATCACGCGTCAGCGCGCCAGCCAGCCACCATCGACCGGCAGCACGGCGCCGTTGATGTAATCCGACGCCGACGAGGCCAGGAACACCGCCGCACCGGCCAGGTCATCCGGCGTGCCCCAGCGACCGGCCGGGATGCGCTCCAGGATCGCCTTGTTGCGCGCTTCGTCGGCGCGCAGCTGGGCGGTGTTGTCGGTGGCCATGTAGCCCGGGGCGATGGCATTGATGTTGATGCCCTTGCCCGCCCACTCGTTGGCCAGCAGCCGGGTGATGCCGGCGATGCCGCTCTTGCTGGCGGTGTACGACGGCACGCGGATACCGCCCTGGAAGGACAGCATCGAAGCGATGTTGATGATCTTGCCGTGGCCCTGTTCGATGAAGTGGCGGCCGGCGGCCTGCGAAATGAAGAACGCGGACTTGAGATTGACGTTCATCACGTCGTCCCAGTCCTGCTCGCTGAAGTCCACCGCATCGGCGCGGCGGATCAGGCCGGCGTTGTTGACCAGGATGTCCAACCCGCCGAGGCCTTCGATGGTCTCGCGGACCACGCGCGCCACCGGCTCGATGCTGATCAGGTTGGCTTCGATGGCCAGGCAGCGGCGGCCCAGCGCGGTGATCTTTTCGATGGTATCGGTGGGCGGGGCGATGCCGGCCACGGCCACGTCGGCGCCAGCGGCGGCCAGTGCCACGGCGATGCCCTGGCCCAGACCGGTATTGCCACCGGTTACCAGAGCGACCTTGCCTTCCAGGCTGAAGGGATTAGCCATTGCGTATGCGTTCCTTGATAGAGACGAGCGGTGTCGACGGCCGGCACACGGTGCGCGGCGGCCAGGCGGGCTTACTTGAGCTGGCAGATGTCCAGCACGTGCATGTCGGTGTAGTCCAGGTTCTCGCCACCCATCGCCCAGATGAAGGCGTAGTTGCTGGTGCCGGCGCCCATGTGGATCGACCACGGCGGCGACACGACCGCTTCGTTGTTCTGGATCACGATGTGACGCTGCGCGGCCGGCTCGCCCATGAAGTGGTAGACGCGGTCGCTGTCACCCAGGTCGAAGTAGAAGTAGACCTCGCTGCGACGGTCGTGCAGGTGCGGCGGCATGGTGTTCCACACGCTGCCCGGCTTGAGCACGGTCAGGCCCAGCAGCAGCTGCGAGGACTGGCAGGTGGCCGGCACGATGTACTGGTAGATGGTGCGCTCGTTGCTGGTTTCCAGCGCGCCGCGCTCCAGTGCAACGGCGTCCTTGATGGACAGCTGCCTGGTTTCGAAGCGTGCATGGGCCGGGGTCGAGGCCAGATAGAACTGGGCGGGGTTGGCGGCGTCCTGCGAGGCGAACACGACCTCCTTGCTGCCCATGGCCACGTACAGACCGTCCTTCGGACCCAGCGTGTAGCCGGTGCCATCCACGGTGACCGTACCAGTGCCGCTGCCGACGTTGATCACGCCCAGTTCCCGGCGCTCCAGGAACGGGTGGCCTGCGGCCGAAGCGGGTTCGGTCTGGGTCGGCAGCGCAAGCGGTGCGTCCACCGGGGCGGCGCCACCAATCACGAAGCGCTCGTAGTGGGTGTACTTGAGGGTCACCGCACCGGCGTTGAACAGGCCATCGAGCAGGTACAGGTCACGCAGCTGGTCGTTGCTGGCACCGTGGATGGCATCGGGATGGGTGGCGTAATGGGTCTTGCTGTACATGGCGTCTCCAGAGCGGGGGGCGGGCCGACGGGGCGGCCCCGGCGCGGTTCACGGTCGATTCTAGCCAGACAGGAAACCGGTGTCATTTTGCGTCGCACGATGCCGGGATGGCCCGGGCAGGGCGCGGTGGATCGGGTGGATGGGGCAGGGGCGTGTCACGACCAGAGGTCGTGACCTGCAGGATTGATCCTTGGGGATCAATCCTCCGGCGGCTGGCAGGAATCGCGGACGATCAGGTGCGGCCGCACGCTGGCAATGGGCAGCGCGGCCTGGCCTTCGGGCTGGATCAGCATCGCCGCGGCGGTGCGTCCGGTATCGCGCGTGTGCCGGCGCACCGAGGTCAGCGAGGGCCACAGGCGCGAGGCAAGCGGGCTGTCGTCATAGCCGACAATGGACAGCTGGCGCGGAATGTTGATGCCCGCGCGCAGCGCCACCTTGTAGATACCGGCGGCCATTTCATCGTTGCCGGTGAAGATGGCGGTCGGGCGGCGCTTGCCCAGCAGCAGTTTCTCGGCAGCGGCGACACCGGATTCGAAGGTGTAGCCGGCCTCGATGATGCGGTCCTTCGGCAGCTCGATACCGCGTTGCGACAGTGCGTCGATGAAGCCGGCGGTACGTTCATGGGCCGAACGGTAGGCGCTGGGACCGGTCACCAGGGCAATGTCACGGTGGCCGAGCGAGAGCAGGTAGTCGGCGGCTTCGGCCGCACCATCGCGGTCATGGGTAACCACCATCTGCGAGCTTTCGTCCAGCGGCAGCGCTGCCACGCGGGTAAACCGGCAGCCGATCTCATCGAGCATGTCCGCCAGCGCCTGGTCTTCCGAGGCACGCGGCACCAGGATCACGCCGTGCAGCTTCTGCTGCTGCACGAAGCGACGCACGCCTTCGATGTAGCCGGGGCTGCGGCTGTCACAGGGATGCACCACCAGCTCGAAACTGGATCCACGCAATGCATCCAGCGCGCCGTACTGCATGTCCACGATGTACTGCGCGGTGGGGTTGTCGTAGACCATGCCGATCAGGAAGGAGCGGCGGAACGCCAGCCCGCGGGCCAGTGGATCGGGCGTGTAGCCCACTTCACGCATCAACGCTTCCACCTTGTCGCGCGTGTCCTTGCGCACCAGTGGCGAGTTGTTGATGATTCTTGAAACCGTTTTCTTGGATACACCCGACAGTCGCGCGATGTCGTTGATGGTGGCTGCCTTGCCCTTCGCCAATGCCGGCGTAGCGGCATCGTTCTTGTTGCGCACTGACATGTTTTGAACCCGGTAAGTCTGGGGATTCCGGCTCCGCGCTCAGTCCAGCGCGCGGTAGCGGAAGTTGCGGAAGGTTACCGCACCGTCGCCGGCCGCATACAGCGCCGGCTTCAACGCCAGGAACCTGCCCGCGACATTGTGATGGTAACCGGACACTTCCATCTGAACCGGATACTTCTGCCAAGTGTGCCCGTCGGTGCTGGAGTGGAAGGTGACGATGTGGCGGTTGTTGGTCACCCGCAACCACAGCCGGCCGCCGCGGCCCGGGGCCGGTCGGGCAGGGCGCTCCTCGCCGTAGCGATGCATGATGAACGACTCGCCGTTGCTGCCCACGCCCGCGTACAGCCGGTCGCTGTAGAACAGCAGCGCGCCGCCCACGGCACCGGGGGCGATCTCCATCTCCACCTCGAACTGATAGGCCCGGTCGCCGGCGATGGTGGTCAGCGGCGAGGCGTCGCGCGGCGTACTGCCCTTGCCCTGCAGGACAAGGCCGTTGCCACTGAAACCCAGCCGGCGGTACTCATCCTGCGCCGGGTTGAAGAACGCCCACTGCGGGCCAAGCGTGCTGCCGCGGAAATCATCCGACAGCGCCATGCCATGCGGCGACAGCGCCTGTCCGGCCGGCTTGCGCAGTGGCTGACCAAGGTCTCCGCCCGTGGCCCGGAACCAGCCGTCAGCGGTCCATTCGATCGGTTCGAGCAGGGCCTGCCGACCCAGCGTCCAGAAGCCGTTCTCGTACCCGTGGTACATCATCCACCAGCGTCCATCGGTCCCTTCGATCACCGTCGCGTGGCCGCGTGACCACCAGGGCTCCGCCGCCGACTGCGTGCGCGTGATCGGGTTGTTGGGCGCGTTCTCCCATGGTCCGTGGATCGAACGCGAGCGCGCGGTGATCACCATGTGCCCGGTCGGCGGACCGGCGGTGCCGCCCACTGCCGTGGTCATGTAGTACCAGCCGTCGCGGACGTGGATCTTCGGGCCTTCCTGCGCGTAGGCCTCAACGTCCCAGTCCTGCGGGTAGCGCCAGCCGTCATAGACGTGTTTCGGCGTGCCGACCACGCTCAACCCGTCGTCGGCCAGCTGCACGTAATCACCGCCACTGAGGAACAGGTAGCGCTTGCCGTCTTCACCCACTGCATGGCCGGGATCGATGTAGCCACCCAGGCCGATGTCGATCGGCGCGCTCCACGGGCCCTTGATGTCATCGGCCCAGACCACGAAGTTGCTGCGGCGCTCGCCGGTGCGGGCCGGGAAGTAGATGAAGTAGCGCCCCCGATGCTTGACGATGTCCGGCGCCCAGATCGCCCCCACGTTGCGGGTGACCGCATGTCCCAGCGGCTGCCAGTTCACCAGGTCGCGCGAGTGCCAGATCGGGAGGCCGGGGTAGGCGTCGAACGACGACAGCGTGAGGTAGTAATCGTCCCCGTCCTTGAGCACCGAGGGATCCGGATGGTCACCGGCCAGCACCGGATTGAGGAACGTGCCATCGCCCCGGTCTGCCTGGCGCTGGTGTTCCAGCCCCCGCGCCCACTGCGCCGGCGCGCGCGCGGGCTCCGCCGCGGGTGCAGGCCGTGCCGGCAGCAACAGCACGAGCAGAGTGATGGTGGCGGCGATACACAGTGCACGCATGGCAGTCTCCTTGTGGCTCAGCCGCGCAGCGCGGCGGGCAGCCACAACGACAGTGAGGGGAAGAAGGCCACGACCAGCAGCACGGCGAGCGCGGCGAACCAGAACGGCCAGATCGTGCGCATGCTCTGGCCCACGCTGATCTTGCCGATGGCCGTGCCGATGAACAGCACCGAGCCCACCGGGGGCGTGACCAGACCCAGGCCACCGGTGAGCACCAGCACCAGGCCGAAGTGGATCGGATCGATGCCGTAGGCGCGCGCCACCGGCAGGAAGATCGGCGTGCAGATCAGGATCATCGGCGCCAGGTCCATGAAGGTGCCCAGCAGCAGCAGCATCACCACGATCATCAGCAGCACCATGAACTGGCTGTGCGCGAACGACTGCAGGAACTCGACGGCGGCCGCGGGCACCTGCAGGTAGGCCAGCAGCCAGCCAAACACGGCAGCGGTGGCGATCACGAACAGGATCACGCCCGTGCTGCGCGCAGCGTGGATGACGGTGTCGAAGAACTCGCGCCAGCGCAGTTGCCGGTACAGCACGGTGGTCACCAGCAAGGCGTAGACCACGGCGATGGCTGCGCTTTCCACTGCGGTGAAGATGCCGGCACGGATACCGATGAAGATCAGCGCGACCAGGCCCAGGCCGGGCAGGGCGGAGACGATGCGCAGGGCCACGGCGCGCCAGCCGGGAAAGACCTCCACGCCATAGCCGCGGCGGCGCGCCACCGCATAGCCGGTGACCATCAGCGCCAACGTCATCAGCAGCGCGGGGACAATGCCGGCGGCGAACAGATCGGCGATGGACAGGCCCCCACCGGCAGCGGCCGAGAACAGGATCAGGTTGTGCGACGGCGGCACCAGCAGCGCCACCAGCGCGGCGGTGATGCTGACGTTGACGGCGAAATCGCGGTCGTAGCCGCGCTTGACCATCTGCGGGATCATCGTGCCGCCGACCGCCGAAACGTCGGCGATGGCCGAGCCGGACACGCCGCCGAAGAACAGCGAGGACAGGATCGAGACCTGGCCGAGGCCACCGCGCAAGCGCCCCACCAGCGACGAGGCCAAGGCGATCAGGCGCTCGGAGATGCCGCCGCGCATCATGATCTCGCCCGCGAAGATGAACAACGGAATGGCGATCAGCGAGGCCGAGCCGGTACCGGCCGAGATCTGCTGCACCAGCACGATGCTGGGGATATCCAGGTAGAGCAGGGTGGCCAGCGCGGCAGCGGCCAGCGCGTAGGCCACCGGCACGCCGAGCAGCAGCAGCACGGCAAACACGGAGAACAGGATGGTGATACCCATGGATCAACGATCTCCTTCAGCGTCTTCGGCGCCGGTGGCGCGGGCCTGCAGCGCGTTCCACGCACGGTTCAGCGCGAACAGCAGCATCAGCCCGCCGCCCACCGCCAGTGGCAGGTAGTTGATGCTCTGCGGCAGATCGGCGCCGGCGGTCTTGATGTCCAGGCCGTCGAGCAGCAGATCACCCGACCAGAAGGCGATGAAGCCTCCCAGCACCGCCACCACCAGCTGCACCAGCACGTCCACCGCACGGCGCAGGCCGGGGCCCAGGTAGGCATGCAGCAGGAAGAAGCCGAAGTGGCGGTTGGTGTGCACACCGCAGGCGGCACCGAGGCTCATCGCCGTGGCCAGCAGCAGCAGCGTGACCGGCTCGGTCCAGCTGGGCGAATCGTTGATCACGTAGCGCGCGAACACCTGCCAGCCCTGCACCACCACCAGCCCCAGCAGGGCAGCAACGGCGCCGTAGATGGCGATGTCGGCGATGCGGTCCAGCAGGCGCTGGCCAGGCCCGGTGGCGGGCGTCGTCGTCTCGATCATGGCAGTGTCCTCAGGCGGCGCGGATGCGGTCGACCAGCGCGGCGATCTCCGGCTGCTGCAGGTACTGCTGCAGCAGCGGCTGGGCGGCGGTGCGGAAGGCGGGCATGTCCACCTCGTTGGCTTTCACCCCATAGGCCAGCACGGCGCGGCGTGCGGCGTCCTCCGACGCATCCCACTGCTCGCGCATCACCTTCACCGACGCGCGCGCGGTCTGCAGCAGCAGCTGGCGGTCGTCAGGCGACAGGCGTTCGAAACTGGCGCGCGACATCAGCAACACATCCGGCGCGTACGAATGGTCGCTCTGCGACCAGTAGTGCGCCGCTTCGAAGTGGCGGCTGGAATGGAAGCTGCGCATGTTGTTCTCGGCGCCGTCGATCATGTGGGTTTCCATCCCGGAGAACGTGTCGCCCAGCGACATCGGCGTCGGGTTGGCGCCGAGCAGGCGCATCAGCTGGATGAAGATGTCCGATGAGGCGACGCGCAGCTTCAGGCCGTGCAGGTCCTTGGGGGAAACGATGGGGTGCTTGGTGTTGTAGAAGCAGCGTGCACCGGAATCGTAGATCGCCAGGCCGACCAGGCCGCGGCCCTGGAAGCCGCGCAGCACGGCTTCGGCCACGCCGTCATCCAGCGCGGCACGCTGGTGCGCCACCGACGTGAACACGTAGGGCAGGCACAGCGCCTGGGTCAGCGGAAAGGCATTGTTCAGCGCACCGGCATACACGCGGGTGATATCGATGGCTCCGAAGCGCGCCATGTCGATCGCCTCGGATTCGCGGCCCAGCTGGCCGGAGTGGTACTGGCGCAGGCGCAGGCGACCGTTGGTTTCGCGCTGCAGCGTTTCGCCGATCCACTTCACCGCGGTGACGGTAGGGTAGTCGGCCACATGCACGTCGGTGGCGGTCAACAGCGCGCCACCGGCCATATCGCCGCCCGGCCCGCGGCCACAGGCGGCGAGCATCGGGGTGGCCAGGGCAGCAGCGCCACCGGCCAGGAAGTTACGTCGTGTGATCATCTGCGCCCTCCCGCGCGTGTTCACCAGGGCAGCCCCGCGGTCATCCCGCGGGCACGGCCCGGCAGGCAATGTCACCGAAGCCGGCAAAGCGCACCAGCGCCGTTTGTCCTGCCTCGATATCGTGGATGCCGGTGGCATTGCCGGTGGCGATCAGGTCGCCCTTGCGCAGCGGCCGGCCACGCAGGGCCGAACGGGACAGCGCAAAGGCATAGGCCGCGCGCAGGCCACCGGGCAGGCGGGTGGCGCCACCGGTGCCGACCACCTCACCTTCGATCAGTGTCTCGGCACGCAGCGAGTTTTCGTCGCGTGCGGTCCAGTCGAC
Source organism: Stenotrophomonas sp. Sm10 (assembly GCF_030985515.1). NCBI lineage: Bacteria > Pseudomonadati > Pseudomonadota > Gammaproteobacteria > Lysobacterales > Lysobacteraceae > Stenotrophomonas > Stenotrophomonas sp. Sm10. The sequence goes on along the minus strand of NZ_JAPTFO010000014.1, from coordinate 59,903 downwards.
GATCTCCGGGCCCAGCACCAGGCCGTTGTTGTTGCCAAAGTCGGACACCACCACGCGCGGACCAAGTTCGTTGATGGTGGCCAGCGGGCTGCTGGCCACTTCCACGCCGATATAGAGGCGCGCAGGCAGCGCTTCGGCCTGTTCCGGGGACCAGTCCAGCTGTCCGGCCGGCGCGTCCTCCAACAGCTCCAGCACGTACTCTGCTTCGACTGCGCCGAAGCCCCCGACGAAGACCGGGATGTCGGTTGTTCCACCGGTATCATTCCAGAGCTGACGTTTGAAGATCGGCCCCAGCAGGCGCTCATCGCCGGAGCCGTCGCGGCGCTCGGCAGCGATGTAACCCACCTTCCAGCCGACCACCGTATCGCTCCACAGGCGAATGGCCTGGTCCTGCACGTGGTAGGCAGCCACCAGATCGACGGGGATCTCTCCGGGGAACGCGGGCAGGGCCTTGCCTGCGCGGCGTGCATCGGTGAAGGCGCGGGCGATGGCGGCTGCACCGTCCGGCGCCGGCCTCTGCCCCTGTGTGCCGTGTTCGTTGCTCAAGAACGGTCTCCCTCTGCGTTGTTGCACTGCCCATCGACAGCGTCTGCAGGAGGTGTATATGGTAAACCGGTGTCATCACGCAAGCCGCAGCGCATCACACCCGTTTCCGGGGCGCCTGCGGCACGCTGCCCACCCCTCGCTGGAGCCCGGTCCGCCATGCGTCTGCCCCCTCTTGTGCTGTTCCTGTGCGTTCTGTTGACGCTTGCCCCGGCACGTGCCAGCGACGTCCCGCTGCGCGACGGCCAGCGGCTTGCCGGGGAGGTGGCGGGCGAACGCCTGCCGCTGTGGCCGGACGGCCAGGTACCTGGCCAGAGCGCTCCGGCACGGAAGGCGCGGGTGGTTGAGCGCAGCCCCGATCCGGCCCATCCGGACCGGTTCGTGGACGGGATCGATGCGCCATATATGATCGTGCACGCGCCGCCACGTCCGAACGGGCAGGCGGTGCTGGTCATTCCGGGCGGCGGCTACCAGCGGGTGGTAATCGACAAGGAGGGCAGCGCGCTGGTGCCGGACTGGGTGCAGCGGGCAGGCTTCACCCTGTTCGTGCTTCGCTACCGCCTGCCGCAGCCGGGCAGGGACCGCCAGGCGGCGCTGGCCGATGCCCAGCGTGCGCTGCGGGTCGTGCGCGACCAGGCCGCGCGCCGCGGCCTGGAGGCGGACAATGTGGCGGTCATGGGCTTTTCCGCCGGCGGCCACGTGGCTGCGCGGCTGGCCACCGGCTTCGATGCGCCGGTCTATCCCGCACGCGATGCGATCGATCAGCTGAGCGCGCGCCCGGCACGGGCGGTGCTGGTCTACCCGGTCATCGACATGGGCGCGCATGCGCACAGTGGTTCGCGCGGGCGATTGCTGGGCGAGCGCCCTGACCCCGCATTGGCGACGCAGTACTCGGTGCAGGAGCACGTGCGTGCGGACATGCCGCCGACGATGCTGATCCATGCCAACGACGATCGCGTGGTCAGCGTGCACAACAGCGAGGTGATGGCGCAGGCGCTGGCCAGGGCGGGCGTCGAGCACGAACTGCATGTGTTCGCCCATGGTGGCCACGGCTTCGGCATGCGCCTGCAGCCCGGCTCCACCCTGGCGCAGTGGCCAGCGCTGGCGCAGGCATGGCTGACAGCAGGAAAGGATGCGGAGCGCAGCCGATGACGGGAGCACCCGACGATCTGCAGCGCCGCCGTTTCCTGCGCGACAGCGCGCGCTGGGCGCTGGCCACGGCCACGCTGGTGGCACTGCCGGCAGCGGCGATGCCCGGTGCACGCGACGAACGCCTGCCGATCGTCCGCGTGCGCGGGGGGCGCCTGCGCGGCCAGCATGAACAAGGCGTGCTGGTATTCCGCGGCGTGCGCTACGGCGCCGATACCGGCACCCATCGCTTCCAGCCACCACGCCGGGAAGCGGCATGGAACGGGATCGCCGATGCACTGGACTATGGCGCGGCCGCACCGCAGGGCGGCGCGGAAGGCCCCGGCAGCGAAGACTGCCTGTTCCTCAACGTCTGGACCCCCGCACTGGGGGATGGCGGCCGCCGCCCGGTGCTGGTCTACATACACGGGGGTGGGTTCAACAACGGCTCCGGCAGCGATCCGCTGTACGACGGCAGTGCGCTGTGCCGCCGCGGCGATGTGGTGGTGGTGACCCTCAATCATCGGCTGAACACCTTCGGTTACCTGTACCTGGGCGCACTTGGCGACGCACGCTACGCCGCGTCGGGGAATGTCGGCCAGCTCGACCTGGTACAGGCGCTGCAGTGGGTGCGCGAGCACGCGGCGATCTTCGGCGGTGACGCTGGAAACATCACCGTGTTCGGCCAGTCCGGGGGCGGCGCCAAGATCGCCACGCTGATGGCGATGCCGGCGGCACGCGGCCTGTTCCAGCGCGCGTGGACGATGAGCGGGCAGCAGGTCACCGCGGCCGGCCCGCGTGCCGCCGCGCAGCGCGCTGCCATCGCAATGGAGGCAGTGGGTGCAAAGGACCTGTCTGCCCTGCTGCGGCTCCCGGCCACGGATCTGCTTGCAGCCACCCGTGCCCGCGATCCATCGCGGGTGGAAAGCACGTCGCTGTACTTCGGGCCGGTACTGGACGAAGTCTCCCTTCCGGTGCATCCGTTCTGGCCGCAGGCGCCGCGGCAGTCGGCCAGCATTCCGATGGTCATCGGCAATACGCGCGACGAGACCCGTGCCTTCCTCGGCAACGATCCGGCCAACTTCACCTTGACCTGGGAGACGCTGCCGGCACAGCTGCAACGCCAGCAGTTCGTGGATCTGCTGCCGCAGACGGTGATCGCCGAGTACCGCCGCCTGTACCCGCATTACACGCCTTCGGAGGTGTTCTTCGCGGCCACTACCGCAGGACGTTCCTGGCGCGGCGCAGTGGAGGAGCTGGAAGCGCGTGCGCGCCAGCCCAGCGGGGCCGCGCCCACCTGGGCCTACCAGCTGGACTGGGGCTCACCGGTGGAGCAAGGCCGGCTGCGCGCCTTCCACACGCTGGACATCCCGCTGGTGTTCGACAACGCCGGCCTGCCCGGCGCACGCACCGGTGGCGGCGCGGACGCGCACACGCTGGCGGCGACAATGAGCGACGCACTGATCGCCTTCGCGCGCAACGGCGACCCCAATCATCGCGGAATGCCGCAATGGCCCGCCTACGCGCTGCCCCGGCGGCAGACCATGCTGTTCGATCGCCAGAGCGGCGTGGTGGACGATCCTCGTGCCGGCGAACGTGCGCTGTATGCAAAAGTACCGTTCGTGCAGCGCGGCACGCAGTGATGACACCGCGGTGCAAACATTCTGTTAACCCCTCTCGGCTAGAGTCGGGGCATGGGAACGATGTCCTTGCCACCGTCATTCACCGGCCGGGAGCGGCTGTTCGCTGCGATCGATGCCGCGGTGATGCTGGGCACGCCGGAGGCCATCACCGGTGCGCTGCAGCAGGTGCTGCGCGAGGCCATCGTCGATCCGTCCATCCAGCTGCCCCCCTGCGTGCGGCGCCCGGTCGAAGGGCATTACGCACGCCGTGAACTGCACCGCAGCCCGACCCTGGGCTACAGCGTCATCGCCATGTGCTGGGGCCCGGGCCAGGGCACGCCGCTGCACGACCACGATGCGATGTGGTGCGTGGAAGGCGTCTGGCAGGGCGAACTGATCGTCACTCCCTATGCGCTGATTGAACAGGATGGCGAACGTCATCGCTTTGCCGCCCAGCCCACGCTGTACGGCCACCGCGGTAGTGCCGGCAGCCTGATTCCGCCGCACGAGTACCACACGCTGTGCAACGCCAGCGACGCGGACGTGGCCGTGTCGCTGCATGTCTACGAGGGCGTGATGGAACGCAGCGCGGTGTTCGAGCCGTTGGATGATGGCTGGTACCAGCGCCGGATGAAACGGCTGGAGACCGAGGCGTCCTGACCCACGCCGGATCACGCCCGGCGTAATGCAGGCATCATCGCGGCACGCCGACCACGTTGTTGAGCCGGGTCACTTCCTCGCCACCGTCGGCCAGCGCCACGCGCACGCGCAGGCCGCTGCGGTCACCGGCCGGCAACGGCAGCCAGACCTGCACGGTCTTCGGCTGCAGGTCACTGGGTGCCCCCAGCGCCGGCACGTCCGTGCGGGCGATCTCGCGACCGCGCGCGTCTTCCAGCATTGCTACGGCCACGCCGGTGCCGACATGGCCCAGGCTGTGCACGGTCACCTGCAGCTGGCTGCCGTCGATGCGTACGTCGCCGCGACCCACGCCCAGGTCCGGCCGTGTTTCCACCGGTGTTCCCTCGGACACGCGTTCGAACTCGAACACCTCGGTACGCCCGGGACGGAACTGCAGCGCCACCGAAGCGCTGGTTTCCAGCTGTACGCGGCGTTCGGCGGGCGTGCCGTCGATGTGGCCATCGCCATCGGCATCCACGCCGCTGCGTATCCGCCAGGTCCCGCTGGCCACGTTCCAGCCGGTCATGTCGGCGCCGATGGTGCGCGTGCCCAGGTTGTAGCTGGTAACGGTGAAACGTTCACGCGACGGCGCATGCACCAGCAGGGCGACCTGTTCGGCCGCTCCATCGCGGTCGAAGCGCCAGCTGACGGTGTGGCCGGGCCAACTCTGGTTGCGCTTCAGCGCGATCCCACCCAGGCGTGCGCGCTGGAGGAATTCACTGGGCGCTTCCACGCGGTCGGACCACCAGTGGCCCTCGGTGTTCATGTACGCGCGCTGCACTTTCGCCTGCAGGCCGTCGGCATGCAGGGCGGCGATGTATGACCTGTCGCCGCTGGCCTGCCAGGCCATCAGGCTGGCGAAGCCGGTTTTTCCCGCGTCGGCCTCGGCGCGCAGCAGCGGATACCAGTCCTGTTGCCGGCCCAGTACGTCCACGACGTTCTCGCCCAGGTTGGCCAGTGCGCCCGGGCCGCCACGGGCCACGCGGTAGTCCAGTGCCTGCAGGTACTTCGCATCGCCGCTCCAGCGCCACGCCGCCCAGAAGGTGTGCATCGTGTCGCCACTGCCGGAGCCGTTGTTCAACTCGCCGCCGCGGGTGGCACCGCTGGCCCAGTTGATCTCGTTGGGCAGGGTGAAGCGTCCCTTGTCGTCCTTGCCTGCGTGGGCCAGATAGCCATCGGCCAGGCCGATCACCAGCCCGCGGCCGGTGGGATCGGCGTTGTACTGGCCCAGCAGGAACGCCGGGTGCAGCACCGGGAACGAATACGGCTTCTGCCACTGCCAGTTCGGTTCGCGGTAGACCTTGTTGCCACCGAACCAGTTGCTGGAGAACAGCAGGTGGCCCTGCGGGTTGCGCAGGATGATGCGCTCGTCGAAGGCCTTCACCGTTTCCATCAGGCGTTCCAGCGTCAGCGGATCGCCCCAGTTGAGGTAGAGCATGGCGCTGTTGGTGTTGATGCCTTCCTCATAGGAATGCAGCTCGTCGGTCTCGATGGTACTCAAGCCGTTGCTGAACATGCCGTTGCGGTACACCGCGTCGGACAGCGCGGTCAGCGAGGCGTTCAATCGATCCGGCTGCACGCCCATCAGGGCCAGCCCCGGCCACTGCTGGGTCAGGTCGGAATCGTCCGAAATGCCACCACCGAAGTCACCGTAGGCCACCTGCCGTTCGTCGATCCACCAGTCGACGAACTGCCGCACCTGCGCCAGGTCCTGCACCTGGTTGAATGCCCACGCCGGCACGCCCCTGGGCACGGCAGGCGCCGTGTAGGGCGGGCGGCCCTGGCTGTTGTAGCTGATGTAGTTCCAGTACAGGCGGCCGAGTTCATGGTCCGGATCCACCCGCAGCAGGTCGCTCAGGTCCGCGTACACGCGCGCGTACAGGCGCTGGCGCTTGGACGTGGTGTGCTCTTCCACCAGGAAGCCCCAGTTGTCGCGGACCTGGTTGAAGCGGTCGGCCACGTGCTCCTTCAGCGCGTCGGCACGCGGCTTGAACACCAGCCGGACCTGCGCACCGTCGAGGGCATCGGCATCGAAGCCTGGTGCGGCCGAGGCGATGCTCAGCCAAAGGCTGTCCGGGGTGAGGATGCGATCGCGCAGGTCCAGCCACAGCGTGCGCGCCTGCCGTGGCGGCACCGACACCGATACATCGATCATGTCGCGCGCCGGCCAGATCGGATCCTTGATGCGGAGGTTCAGCGGGATCAGTCCATCGTGGGTGGGCGGCAGGTCCAGCGCGGGAAGGTCGATGGCCACGCCGTCCAGGCCGTCGTGCATGTTCTCCCAGCTGTAGGCCCAGCTGCGGGTCAGCGGCTGGTTGGCCGGTGCATCGCCGACGCCCGAGGGGATCAGCACGTGCACGATCGGCCGCGGCTGCGCCGGCAGGCTGTCGGCACCCCGGCGGCGTGAGCCTGCGCCCTTGGGCAGGGCCATCACCGTGCTGCGTTCGGCGGCCGGGAAGCGGCCATCGATGTAGTGCCGCAGTGCATCGAGGTTGGTGTAGTCGGGCAGGGCCTGGCTGTCGATCACGTAGGTCTGCTTGACCGTGCCTTCCGGCTCGGCGCCCTCGCTCACGTTGTAGGCCCATACTTCCTGGATCGGGGTTTCCTGTTCGACGTTGCTGAAACGGAGCACGCCGCCCTGCTGCGCGGGAATGTCCTGCACGCTGCGCACCACGCCGCGCGGGCGCGTGGCCAGCACCTCGGTGGCATGTTCGGCGTCGGGTCCATGGGCCAGGCTGCCGAACGCCGCACCGCGGATCTCCATCCGGTTCACCGTCTCGCCGGCCGGCAGGGTCAGGTCCAGGTGCTGGCCGCTTTCCACGTAGGTGTTCCAGTCCGGCAGCTGGAAATAGTCGTTGCGGCCGGGCAGGCGCGAGCGGTTGTAGACGCCCGGCCAGGTGGTTTCCGCGATGCCGTCGGTGGCCTTCCACATCCACGCCTTGTGGTCGCGCGTATCGGCGAATTCGATCTTGCGGATGCGGGTGCCGCCGGCCGCCAACGCTGGGGGTGCAGCCCCTTCCCAGCCGAAGCGGTGGCGCCAGGCGCGCGTGCCATCGCCGATCGCCACGGCGCTGGCTGGCTCGCGGCCGCGCGCCAGCGTTGCCACCGCCGGCGCATCCAGCATGCGGTCGTAGACCCGGATGTGCTGGAAGTCGCTGCCACGCAGGAAGTTGTAGCGGCTCTGCACCTGGTACGGTGCCATTACCCGCCCGGCAAGGCCGAGCTGGTCCAGCGCGGCATCGTAATTGCCGGTGGCCTGCGCGCGCGCCACTTCGCGGCCATCGATGAACAGGCGCACGCCGTGGTCCTCATCCCAGGCGAAGGCCAGGTGCAACCACTGGTCGGGACGCGGCAGTGCATCCATGCGGAACGACACGCGTGTGCGTGCCAGGTTGGCATCGGTGACGAAGGCATCGAAGCCGTGCCCGTTCCAGTCGATGCGCAGCCAGGCCATGTCCCAGCTGCTGTGGTCGGCGTAGCCGACGCGGAAGATCACGAACGGCGCTTCACCCACCGCGTAGCGTGAACGCCAGTCGAAGGCCAGCGTGCCGCGCTGGGCCAGGATGTTGCCCGGCGCGTCCCAGGCAAGCACGCCGTCGTCTTCCCATTGGATGGCCTTGCCATGCTCGCCGTCGTCGACCACCGCGACCTTGTCGCGAAAGTTCGCTACGGCCTCACCGTGAGCGGTCACGGCCTGCAGGCCGTGATTGGCATCCACATGGAAGAGCAGGGTGGGGACATCGGCGGCGGCCGTCGCGGGGCCTGCAGCCAGGGCCACTGCGAGCAGCAGGCAGCGGGACACGGTCGTGCGGTGCGGCATGGAGACATTTCCTTTCAACGGGCGACGGCCGGCGGCGGGCCGCCGGACCGTAGCAAGGCCACGCCGCAGCGGCACCTTGCGGCGCAGCAGCGGTCATGGCGAACCGCGGCGCGTATCGGTACGCGCCGCCGGCGTTGCTCAGAACTTGTAGCGCACGCCCAGCAGGAACTGGCGGCCGGTTTCGGTGTACTGGAGTGGCAGGCGGCCGGTGGCGGGCGAGTACACCCATTCATCCGAGGCTTCGTTGGTCAGGTTGATGCCTTCCAGGCTCAGTTCCAGCTGGTCGCTGATCTTGTAGCGGATGGACGCATCAATGACCGTGGTGCCGGTCATGCCGTGGTAGCCGTCCAGGTTGAAGCCGGTTTCCTGACCGGGCACCTGGGTGAGGTAGTCATCGCGGTTGGTGGCGGAGACGCGGCCAGCGAAGGTCTCGCCTTCGTAGAACAGCGTTGCGTTCCATGACGATTTGGACAGGCCCAGCAGATCGTTCTTCATCACCGGCTGGCCAGCCGAGTTGATGTACTGGATCTTCGATTCGACCCAGGTGTAGTTCAGCTGCACGCCCAGGTTCGACCACTTGCCCGGCAGGAAAGTGAAGGGCTGGGTGTAGTTCGCCTCGGCGCCGTACAGCTCACCGCCGGGGGTATTGACTGGCCGGGTGAAGGTGAAGTCGTCGGTGGGCGAGGCGCCGGTACCGGTCAGCAGTTCGGCAGGCAGGCCGCTGTCGGTGTACGGGCGGTTCTCGCGCAGGGTCTGCACCGAGGTCTCGATGTCCTTGTAGAACAGGCCCAGGCCCGCCATCGCGCCTTCGGCGAAGTACCACTCGAAGCCCAGGTCGACATTGGTGGCGCGCGTCGGGTCCAGGTTGGGATTGCCGCTGGAGATGGTGCGCGCACCACCGGCCACGGCCACGGTTGCACCTGGCGTCAGGCTGCCCAGGCCCGGGCGGGTCATGACCTTGGCCGCACCCAGGCGGATCAGGAAATCGGGCGTGACCTCGGCCACCAGGTTGAACGAGGGCAGGGTGTCATCGTAGGTGCGGGTGGCGGTGGTGGAGGTGGTACCACTGGCCAGCGTCGACAGCCCGGTGGAGGTCTGCCTGGTGCGCACGTAGCGCACGCCGAAGTTGCCCGACAGCGGTAGCGAGCCGATTTCGGTGCTGAACTCGCCCATCAGGTAGGCACCACGGTCCTTCTCTTCCACGCTGCGCACGTTGTTGGCGCGCGGCGCGACGGCATAGATGCCGCTGTTGCTGTAGATGTCGAACTGGTCGGCGATTGCATCCAGGTTCGGCACCACCCAGTTGGACGGATTGCCATTGATGCCCTTCAGGCCGGCCTGGTTGATCATGTCCACGGGCACGATCCTGCTGCCGCTGGCGAAGGTCGGCACGGCCAGTTCGCTGGCACGGCGCAGTTCGGTGGTCTTGAACGTGTAGTCCTTGGCAAGCACGCCGCCCTTCAGGCGGAAGCCGGGGCTGATGTTCCAGTTGAAGTCGATCTGGCCGGTATCGAAGTCGTTGTCCACGTACTGCGGGCGCAGGCGGATTTCCGCCAGTTCCCAACCGTTGGGGTCGGTCGGGTCGATGCCGTAGTTGAGGATCGGGAAGCGGCTGTTGCCACGGTAGTCGTAGCTGTAGCCCTTGACGTCGTACTTGTCCATGATGACGGTGGTCTGCACTGGATTCTCGTGCCTGGAGCGCGAGATGCCCAGCTTGCCGGACACGGTGAAGTCGTCGCCGAAACGGTGCTGGCCGTTCAGGCTGATCTGCTTGAACTCGGTGCTCCACTCGTCGTGGCGGTTCTCGGTACGGATGTCGACGTTGTCGAATTCACCGTACAGCAGCGCGCCGTTGCGGATCTCGCCGTTCCTGACGATGGTGCTCGGCTTGCCGACCAGGCGCGGGGTGCTGCTGCTGCCACGGCTGAAGGAAATCGCTTCGATGTACTGCTCGTCGCGGGTGGCATCGATCTTCGAGTACAGCATGTCCAGCGATACTTCACTGGCATCGCTGGGCTTCCACTGCAGCGAGCCGGTCACGCCCAGGCGCTTCTGCTCGTGTTCCATCTGCACGTAGCGCGGGAAGCGCGGGTGGAATACATCAGCGGCGCGTGCGGCGGCGAACGGCGATGACGCAGCGAAGTTGCCATTGCTCGGGCCGTTGGCCCAGCGGCCGGTGTTGGAGCCTTCCTCCAGTGCCTGGCGCTCGGAGTAGGCCACCGACAGGAGGGCGCCGAAGGTACCATCGGCGAAGGTGTTGGAGACCAGCGCGGCCAGCCGCGGGTCGGCCTTTTCGGCCATCTGGTTGTAGCCGGCCTGGCCGCTTGCGGCGAAGGTGAAGCCGTCGTAGTCGAACGGGCGCGCGGTGCGCAGGTCGACAGTGGCACCCAGCGAGCCTTCCTCGACGTCGGCCGAGGCGGTCTTGCGCACCACCAGCTGCGAGAACAGGTCCGAGGCAAACACGTTGAAGTCGAAACCGCGGCCGCGGTTGGTACCACCGCTCTGGTCACCGGCGCCGACGGTGGTCAGCGCTTCCATCCCATTGATGCGCACGCGGGTGAAATCCGGGCCCAGGCCGCGCACCGAGATGTTGCGGCCTTCGCCGGCTTCGCGTGTGATCACCACGCCCGGAATGCGCTGCAGCGATTCAGCCAGATTGAGGTCGGGAAACTTGCCGATGTCTTCGGCGACGATGGCATCGACCACGCCGGCCTCGCCGCGCTTGATGTCCAGCGCCTTTTCGACACTGGCGCGATAGCCTGTGACGTTCACCGTGTCCAGGTCGGTAGCGGTCTGCTGCTGGGCGGCCGCGCTGGTGGACAGGGCGAGTCCCACCCCCAGGGCCAGCAAGGTAACCGGTGTCTTTTTTCCATGGATCCGAGATTGCATGCCTTTCCCCTCTCCCAAAGGTCTGGTATCGCAGCTGCGCGGCGAAATGACACCGCTAGTCAAAACCGACGTTAGCAGCACCACCGGGATCGGGCATCTTGCACCGCAACAGATTTGCAATGTCTCCAAGACGCTTGCAGGACAAAGGTTTCGACATATCGCCCAAGCGCTCTCAAGGCGTCTTCGGTCTAGAATGACACCGCTAGCCAATCGCCACGCCCCTCGCGTGGTCCACTTACACGCCATGCAGTGTCCCATGCTGGTGGCACGCGTGAAGGAGCTGAGATGGGTCGTATCGTGTGTTTTGGAGAGTTGTTGCTGCGCCTGGGTGCCCCCGGCAACGAACTGCTGCTGCAGTCGCCGCAACTCCAGGTCCATGTGGGAGGGGCCGAAGCCAACGTGGGTGTCTCGCTGTCCCGGCTTGGACATCAGGTGGCCATGGTCAGCACCGTGGCCGGCAATGCGCTGGGGGCGCATGTACTGGGTGAACTGCGGCGGCACGGCGTGGATACGCGCGGTGTGCGCGAGGACGCCGAGGGCCGCATGGGCCTGTACTTCCTCACCACCGGCGCGGTACAGCGCGCGAGCGAAGTGGTCTACGACCGCGCGGATTCGGCGTTCGCGCGCAGCACTGCAGCCGACTACGACTGGCCAGCGCTGCTGCAGGACGCGCAGTGGCTGCACGTCTCCGGGGTCAGCCCGGCGTTGGGCCCGCACGTGGCGGCGGCCACGCTGGCGGCGGCGCGCGCGGCAAGACAGGCCGGTGTCCGCGTCTCCTTCGACGGCAATTTCCGGCCCCGCCTCTGGCAGCGCTGGGGAGGCGATGCGCAGGCGGTATTGCGCGAACTGTTCGCGCAGGCCGACATCGTGTTCGCCGACTACCGCGACATGGAGGTCGTACTGGGCACCCGCTTCACCCAGCCGGACCTGATGGAGCGGATCGACGCGGCCGCTGCCGCCGCGTTCGGTGCCTTTCCGCAACTGCAGTGGATGGCCTGCACGCAGCGGCAGGTGCTGAGCGTGGACCACCATGTGCTGGGCGCTGTGCTGCTGGGTTGCGACGGAACCCGCGCACAGGCCCCACTGCGTCAACTGCAGGGCATCGTCGACCGCATCGGTGGCGGTGATGCCTTCGCGGCCGGCATCCTGCATGGCATCCTGTCCGGCCTTGATGCCGACGCCACCGTGCGGTTCGGCCTGGCCGCCGGGGCGCTGAAGCACTCCATCCCCGGCGATTTCAATCCTGTCAGCGAAGCTGACGTGCTGGCCCTGATGGGCGAGGAGCGATTCGATGTCCGCCGCTGATCCGCGCGTACGCGCGGTCCTGAAACTGGCACCGGTGATTCCGGTGTACACGCCCGAAAACGTGAATGACGCGGTCGAAGTGGCCCAGGCCCTGTTCCGCGGCGGCCTGCCGGTGATCGAAGTGACCCTGCGCACACCGCAGGCGCTGGACGCGATCACGGCCATGGTCGAGGCCGTACCGGACGCGGTGATCGGTGCCGGCACCGTGCTTACCCCGGCGCAGATGCAGGCGGCGAAGCAGGCCGGAGCGCGTTTCGCGGTGTCCCCCGGCGCCACGCCGGCACTGTACGCGGCCGCGCACGATGCCGACATGCCGTACCTGCCCGGTGCGGCCACGGCCTCGGACCTGATCCTGGGCCTGGAGCACGGCCAAGACACGTTCAAGTTCTTTCCCGCCGTGCAGGCCGGCGGTGCCGCGCTGCTGGCGGCCTGGCACGGTCCATTCGCCGACGTGCGCTTCTGCCCGACCGGTGGCATCAGCGCGCAGACCGCGCCGCAGTTCCTGCACCTGCCCAACGTGCTGTGCGTGGGTGGCTCGTGGTTGACCACGCCGGCACTGCTGCAGACCCGCGACTGGGAGGCCATCGAGCGCCTCGCCCGCGAGGCCTCGGTGCTGGCCAGCTGAACCCGGCGCACGGATCTTCAAAGGTTTGATCGTGATCAAAGCGCCGGCCTCGTGCCGGCGTCATTCTGTGGGCAAGCGCACTACGGAGATCCGAACATGAATTCCACCATGAAGGCCGCTGTCGTGCGTGAGTTCGGCAAGCCACTGGTCATCGAGGAAGTCTCGGTACCACGCCCGGGGGCGGGCGAGGTACTGGTCAGGATCGAGGCCTGTGGTGTCTGCCACACCGACCTGCACGCCGCCGAGGGCGACTGGCCGGTCAAACCGAACCCGCCGTTCATCCCCGGTCACGAGGGCGTGGGGCACGTCGTGGCCGTGGGTGGCGGGGTCGGGCACGTCAGGGAAGGCGACAGGGTCGGCATCCCCTGGTTGTACTCGGCGTGTGGCCATTGCGAACACTGCCTGGGGGGCTGGGAAACGCTGTGCGAAACGCAGCGCAACACCGGTTACTCGGTCAACGGCGGCTTCGCCGAGTACGCACTGGCCGATGCCAACTATGTCGGCCTGCTTCCAAAGGACGTGGGCTTCGTGGAGATCGCGCCGGTGCTGTGCGCCGGCGTGACCGTCTACAAGGGCCTGAAGGTCACCGACACCAGGCCCGGTGACTGGGTGGCGATCTCCGGCATCGGTGGCCTGGGCCACATGGCCGTGCAGTACGCCCGCGCAATGGGCCTGAACGTGGCGGCGGTGGACGTGGATGACAACAAGCTGGCGCTGGCGCGGCAGCTCGGCGCGCAGGTCACCGTCAACGCGAGTACCACCGACCCGGCCGCCTTCCTGAAGAGGGAGATCGGTGGCGCACACGGTGCACTGGTCACCGCGGTGTCGCCGAAGGCGTTCGAGCAGGCACTGGGCATGGTCCGCCGCGGCGGCACTGTCTCGCTCAATGGCCTGCCGCCCGGCAACTTCCCGCTGGATATCTTCGGCATGGTGCTCAACGGCATCACCGTGCGCGGCTCGATCGTCGGCACCCGCCTGGACCTGCAGGAATCGCTGCAGTTCGCTGCCGAGGGCAAGGTCGCCGCCACCGTCAGCACCGATCGCCTGGAAAACATCAACGACGTGTTCGCACGCATGCACGCGGGCACCATCGAAGGCCGCGTCGTACTGGACTTCGCCGCCTGACCCTCCGTGCATGGCCGCCGCCGCTCCGTCCCCCTCTCCCACGGACGCGGCGGCCATGCCGATTCATCGCCAGCGGGCACTCGCGCGGCCGTACAATGCGTGCATGCCCGGCGTGCTCAAGATCCTGTTCCTGTCCATCGTTGCCCTGCTCGGCGGTGTACTTTCACTTGCGCTGGTGAGCAGCGTCGCCAGCTGGCTGCCGCCGCTGCTGGGCATGCCGCCGGACAACAACAGCGCGCAGCTGGGCTGGGACCTGGCCTTCAGCGTGCTCGGTGGCATCGCGGGTATCGCCTTTGCCACCTACTACGCGCCCTGCTGGCCGCGTTCGCACGGCTTCTCGATCTGGTCGCTGGTCGCGCTGGGCTGTGGCTACGCCATGTGGACGGCGGGTGCGGATTTCCCGCTCTGGTTCGTCATTTCGCTGCTGGCGTCGCTGCCGCTGCAATTGCTGGCCGGCTGGTGGTTTGGCCGTCGTCCCTCGCGCGATGCAAGGTGATGCCGCCCCTGTAGAGCCGAGCCTGTGCTCGGCTTTCATGCACATTTACACAGGCAGCCGAGCATAGGCTCGGCTCTACAGGTCCATCCGCGGCAGCGTCTGCTTCAACGCATCGATGCCCTGCCACGGATCCGCTTTCAGCCGCTTCGCGCGCGCCAGCGCCTTGGCCATCGAAAACGCATCCGCCGCACCGACGCGTGCCAGTTCCTCCCAGCGCAGCGGTACCGCCACACCGGCACTTTCACGCGCACGCAGCGACCACGAGCACACGCTGGTGGCGCCCCGCGTATTGCGCAGCCAGTCGATGAAGATGACGCCGCCACGCTTGGCCTTGCTCATGGTCGCCACGTAGTGGTCCGGCGCGCGCTCCGCCATCGCCCGGGCAAATGCCTCGCAGAACACCCTGGCCTGTTCCCAGTCGGCCCTGGGCTTCAGCGGCACCACAACGTGCACCCCCTTGCCACCGGACAACCGCACGAAGCTCTTCAGGCCGGCCTCCTGCAGGCGGTCACGGACGTCACGCGCAGCGGCCTTCACCTGTGCCCAGCTGACGCCTTCTCCAGGGTCAAGATCGAACACCAGCCGATCCGGATGCTCGGGGTCGGCGACGGTTGCACCCCAGGGATGCAACTCCAGGGTGTTCATCTGCACCAGCTGCAGCAGGCCCCGTGCGTCGTCGATGTAAACGTAATCCTCGCGCCCGCTCTTCTGCTGCAGCGGCACCGCATGTACAGCATCGCCCAGGCCGGCACCATGGTGCTTCTGGAAGAAGCAGGCCTTGCCGACGCCGTCCGGGCAGCGCAGTAGTGACAGCGGACGCGCGCTGATTTCCGGCAGGATCCAGCGCGCCATGCGCTGGTAGTAGTCGGCCACGGCGCCCTTGGTCAGCTTCTGCTTTGGAAAAACCACCCGCTCCGGATGAGTAATCTGGACCTCGCCTCCAGCTTCGGCATCTGCGATGTTCATTCCAAGGTCCTCCTTCGGCGTGTCGCTGCGCAGCCGCTTGAAACCAGCCTGGCGCAGGTAGGCCGCCGCGTCGGATCACCCTGCGCGGGCGTGTCGTCAGGCGCCGGCGTCTGCCCTGCGCCGCCGCCAGGTCGGCGCTCTCGCCGGTACTGCTCCAACGACATGCTCAACCTGCCTTGCGGCGTGCAGCGGTCTTCTTTGCAGCTTTCTTCGCAGCCTTCTTGGCTGCCTTCTTTACCGTGGATTTGGTGGCTGCTTTCCGCGTTGCCGTCTTTTTCGCTGGCGTGCGCTTGTTGGCATCCAGGCTCTTCTGCAGCAGCGCCATGAAATCGACCACATTGGTGCTGGCGTCCTCGCGCGGTGCAGGCTCATCGTCGACCCGCGTGGTACCCCCCTTGGACTTGATGCGCTTGTTCAACACCTGCTGCAGGCGCTCGCGGAATTCATCGTGATACTGCGACGGATCCCAGTCGCCGGCCATCGACTCGATCAGCTGTTCGGCCATCGCCGTTTCCTTGCTGGTGATGCGGTAGTCGGACAGCTTGCCGGTGGGCAGCTTGTACTCCTCCGGATCCACCAGTTCCTGTGGATAGCGCAGGATCATCAGCACCAGTGCGTCCTCATGCGGCATCACCGCGCACAGGTACTCGCGTGTGCGCACGACCACCCGCGCGATACCGACCTTGCCGGTGCTGCGCAGGGTCTCGCGCAGCAGCACATAGCCTTTCTCGGCCTTCTTGCCGGGCACCAGCAGATACGGTTTCTCGTAGTAGCGCGGATCGATCTGCGATGCATCCACGAACGATTCCACTTCTACGGCCTCGTGGCTTTCTGGTGCCGCCGAACGGATATCGCCTTCCTCCAGCACGACATAGCTGCCCTTGTCGTACTCGTAGGCCTTGACGATGTCCTTCCAGGGAACTTCCTCGCCCGTATCGGCGTTGACCCGCTCAAAGCGGATCGGCTTGCGATCGCGGGAGTCGAGCATGCGGAACTGCAGATCGACCTTGCGCTCTCCGGACATCAGTGACACCGGCACATTGAGCAGGCCGAACGAGAGCGTGCCAGTCCAGATCGGGCGGGCCATGGGCGTACCTTTGGCGGGGCAGGGTGCCCAGCGTGGGCCGGAGGGCGTAAACCAACCGTGTCCGTGCCGTGCACGTCAGGTGGCGCGACCACTTGGCTGTAGAGCCGAGCCCGCGCTCGGCTGCTTCAAGTGCCCGCCACTACTGCAGCAACGGCCTCACCGCCGCTGCCGGAATATGGTCCAGCGCGCGCCAGGCGTCCTCCACGACCGGGCGTGCCTGCGACCAGCCCAGCCGCGACTGCCCGCGCATCTGTTCCCAATGCTCGGCCAGTTCCTCGCAGGTATCGGCAGCATCACCGCGTGGCCAATCCGCGGCATGGGTCGTCAGCGCGAAGGCATATACCGGGCACAGATCGCGCCAGTTGCGGTGGCTTTGGCCACGCCTCTCCTCGTAGTCGCTGATCATGTACTGCAGGTAGTCCTGCGCCACCGCCTGCGGATCTTCCTGGCGGCGCGTGCGGCGCTGGGCAGTGCGCTGGCCGAGTGGATCGAGCAGGGCGTTGAACACGGACGGTGCGGGTCGTTCAAGACGGGGCATGGCCGGCTCCTGCAGCGGGGGCGGGTGGGCAGGAATACGCGCGGTGCCGTTACCGGGGGGTGAGCGAGATGTTCATGACGCCAGGTTCGCAACGGCTTTACCTGCGGGGCGGTGTAGTGGAATCCCCCCAAGGGCAGGTACCAGACCATGAGCCGAGAGACCTCGCGAGACCCGCTGCGGGAGAACCACCCGCCCATTCCCGGCGAGCAGCGCGGCAAGCGCGATGCCGACAACGCCGACTACCGCGGCACCGGCGCGCCGTTCTTCGATGCCGAGCACGACCACCTGCCGGTGAAGCACGAGGCTGAACAGGCGGCCCAGGACCGCAAGGATGGCGGTGACCGTCACCGTGGTGGCCAGGAGAGCCCGCTCAAGCGCCGCGAGCGCAAGCAGCGCGCCAGCGACAACCAGGACGAGGCGCTGGAGGAGACGTTCCCGGCCAGCGACCCGACCTCGCCGTTCGTGCCGGCCAAGGCCCCCGACTGACCGGTAGTGCCGGCCGCTGGCCGGCAACGTCTCGGCTGCCCTACACAAAGCGATGCCGGCCAGCGGCCGGCACTACCAACTCAGCGCCACGACCACTGCAGGCCGACGTTGGCTCGCCGTCCCGGTCCCGGCTCATAGAAGCGCCCGTTGCCGTCATTGACGATCACCGAGCCGATGTAGGCTTGGTCCAGCACGTTCTCCAGCCGGGCGAAGGCGCGCAGCTCACCGCCCGGCAGCGTCCATCGACGGCCGGCTTCCAGGTGCAGCAGGGCGTAGCCCGGCGCGCGCTCGGTGGCCACGTCATTTACCACGGTATCGCTGCTGGCCGAGGCCTCCAGCGCCCACTGCCACTCAGCCGGGCTCCACTGCAGGCGTGCGAAGGCCTGTTGGCGGGGCACGCCGGGCAGGCGGCTGCCTGCGGCGACCAAGGTGTTCGAGGTCAGGTAGGGCGAGCGCACCTGAGCCTGCAGCCAGGTCCATGCCAGCTGCAGTTCCAGCTGTTCGCCCAGCGGCTGCTGGTACTGCAGTTCCATGCCCTGGCGGCGGGTGCGGCCGATGTTGCGATAGGTGCTGCGCCCGCCGATATTGCTGGCAACTGCCAGCTCATCGTTGGTATCTGCGCGGAATACGCTGACATCGAGCTGGGCTCCGCCTTGCGCGTGCCACTTGCTTCCAATCTCCAGATTGCGGCTGCGGGCGGCCGCCAGATCCAGCGCCAATCCCGCCTGGCCGTCGGCGCGATAGCCCAGTTCGTTGAAGGTAGGCGTTTCGAAGCCACGTCCCACCGCCGCGTGCAGCCGCCACTGCGGGCTCGCTTCGAAGCTGATCCCGGCCGCCGGCGTGGTCGCCTGGTAGCGCCGGTGACCACTGTCATCCGGGTTGCGGGCGGTGATGTAGCGATCGTCCGAGTTGAAACGCACGGTGCTGTGGCGCAGGCCGGCCAGCAACGACCAGCGCGGGCTCCATTGCCACCAGGCCTGGGCGAACTGGTCCACGTTCTGCACGACGTCGATCTGGTCACGACGCAGCCGTCCACGCACGCCCAGGGCGCTGCCGAGGAAGTTCTCATGGCCGGTGCGATGCTGGCGCTGGCGGTCGGCGCTGAGCCCGGCCACCAGGTCCAGCGGCCGGCCGGCAAGGTCACCCTGCCAGCCCCAGCGCGCGTCCAACCCGCCGTAGCCGCCCTCCAGATCGATCACCCCACCGGCATGCAGGGGGTTGGCCTGGGCGGTCGGTGGGATCGGCAGGTATTGGCGTACCGCGCGCTGGCCGGCATAGCCCATCAGCTGCCAGCGCTGCGGCCCGGTTTCACGTGTCCAGCGCAGGCCGGCCTGCTGCTGGCGCACCGATTTGCGGGTGTTGTACTGGTGCGCGACTGCCGTGGCCTGGCGCGGGTCAGCCGCCACCTGGGCACGGGTCAGGCCCAGCGGGTCCTGCGCATCCGGTGCATCAAGCGCATTGAGCAACAGCTCCAGCCGCCCGCCGCCCAGCTCGCCCCCGATGCGCGCGTTGAGCGATTCACGGCGTGCCTGGCTGTGATCGCGCCAGCCATCGGTGCGGAAGTGATTGGCGGCGATGTTGTAGTCCAGTACTTGGCCGGCCCCCTTCAGCTGTGCACCGACGCTCAGCGTGTTGTCGGCACCGGCGCTGAGCCGCAACCGCCACGGGTCGCCGGCCTGGCCCTGTTCGCTCCAGACCTGCAGCACGCCACCGGAGGAATTGCCGTAGAGCGCGGAAAACGGCCCACGCAGCACCTCGATGCGTTCGGCACCAAGCAGGCTGGCATGTGACAGCTGGCCTTGGCCATCGGGCATGGTTGCAGGGACCCCGTCGATCAACACCCGTACCCCGCGCACCCCGAAGGTCGAACGCGCGCCGAAGCCACGGATCGACAGCTGGGTGTCCTGGGCGAAGTTCTGCCGGTCGCGCGCCAGCAGACCGGGTACCCCAGCCAGCGCTTCGGACAGCTGCGCGCCGGTGCCAGCGCGGCTGGCATCGATCCAGACCGTGTCCTGGCTGGCCGGCAGCGCGAACGGGTCGATGCCCGGCACCCGTGCAGCCTGTACCTGCACCGCCGGCAGGGCGGTGGGCGCAGGCGCGGCCATCACCACCCAGGGCGACAGCAGCAGGGCGGAAAGCGGCAGGCTACGGCGGCGTGCGGCAGTTTTCATGATTCAGGTTGATGGGTCGGGCGGCAACGCACGCCATGGTACGGGGCCGTGGATGACGATGGCGGCGGCCAGCCCCCGGCAGGCTTTGTTACGATGGGCTGTTTCCGGCCGAAACGCCGCAGACCGCGTAGCGCACTTCCTCCCCCTTTCCGTCTACCGAACGAGTACCGCCGTGTCCTTCTTTGCAAACGTGGAACTGGTCCCAGGCGACCCGATCCTGGGCCTGACCGAGGCGTACAACGCCGACAGCCGCCCGACCAAGGTCAACCTGGGTGTGGGCATCTACTACGACGAGAGCGGCCGCATTCCGCTGCTGCGCGCCGTCAAGCAGATCGAGCAGCAGCTCGCCGCTGAAGCCAAACCGCGCGGCTACCTGCCGATCGATGGCCTGCCGGCGTACACGCAGGCCACGCGTGAGCTGGTGTTCGGCAAGGACTCGCCGCTGCTGGCCGCCGGCCGCGTCACCACCGCACAGACCGTTGGTGGCAGCGGTGCGCTGCGCGTCGGCGCCGACGTGCTGAAGAAGCTGCTGCCGCACGCCACCGTTGCGCTGAGCAACCCGAGCTGGGAGAACCACCGCGCCGTGTTCAGCGCGGCCGGCTTCGAGGTGCTGGATTACACCTACTTCGATCCGACCACCCACGGCGTCAACTTCGACGGCCTGCTGGCGGACCTGGGCAAGCTGGAAGCCGGCACCGTGGTGCTGCTGCACGCCTGCTGCCACAACCCCACCGGTGCCGACCTCACGGTCACCCAGTGGAAGCAGGTCGCACAGCTGCTGAAGGACAAGCAGCTGTTCCCCTTCATTGACATGGCCTACCAGGGCTTCGACAAGGGCATCGAGCAGGACGGCGCAGCAGTGCGCATCATCGCCGAAGCCGGCATCGACAGCTTCATCGTCGCCAACTCGTACTCCAAGTCGTTCTCGCTGTATGGCGAGCGCGTGGGTGCGCTGTCGATGGTGGCGCCGACCGCCGCTGACGCCAAGGCCGTGCAGTCGCAGGTCAAGCGCGTGATCCGCACCATCTACTCCAGCCCATCCACCCACGGTGCTGCGCTGGTGGCCGGCGTGCTGACGAACCCGGAACTGCGCGCGATGTGGGAGCAGGAGCTGACCGAGATGCGCGAGCGCATCCATGCCCTGCGCCAGGGCCTGGTCGAGAAGCTGGCCGCTGCAGGTGCCCCGCAGTTCGGCTTCATCAACGAGCAGGCCGGCATGTTCTCCTACTCCGGCTTGAGCCGTGAGCAGGTCGAGCGCCTGCGCGACGAGTTCGGCATCTACGCCGTCGGCACCGGTCGCATCTGCGTGGCCGCGCTGAACCAGAACAACCTGGAATACGTCGCCAAGGCCGTGGCCACCGTCGCCAAGGGCTGAAGCAACGCTCCAGTGGCTTGAGGACAAAGGCGCCGAAAGGCGCCTTTGTTTTTTGCTCCTGCTCTTGCCTTTGCCATCCCCACCGCGCTCGCGGGGAACCCTGACGCTCGCGGGAGGGGGAGGCGATGCAGGACCGTTGGCGCCATGGATGGCGCCATCGAGCTTACAGGGACGTACTTGCAGCGTGTCCTGCATCGCCTTCCCCTCCCGCGAGCCTCGACAAAAGGAAGGCGCCACGAGCGCAACGCATCTGGAAACGATTACGCCTTCCCGCGCTCACGCACGCCCCCGCCATACGGGCGACAATAGGCGTTTTCCCGCTGCCGAGACCTGCCCGCCCATGTCCCGTACTTCGTTGACCCGCTTCCTGATCCAGGAACAGCACGCCGGCCGCATCAATGCCGACCTGCGCCAGCTGATCGCCGTGGTGGCCCGCGCCTGCACCAGCATCTCCATCGCCGTCAGCAAGGGCGCCCTCGGTGGCGTGCTCGGCGATGCCGGTACCGGCAACGTGCAGGGTGAAGCGCAGAAGAAGCTGGACGTCATCAGCAACGAGATCCTGCTTGAAGCCAACGCCTGGGGTGGCCACCTCGCCGCCTGCGCCTCGGAGGAAATGGACCACAGCCAGCCGGTGCCGGACATCTATCCGCGCGGTGATTTCCTGCTGCTGTTCGACCCCCTCGATGGCAGCTCCAACATCGACGTCAACGTCTCCGTCGGCACCATCTTCTCGGTGCTGCGTTGCCCGACCAATGTCGAACTGCCGGGCGATGACGCCTTCCTGCAGCCGGGCAGCAAGCAGATCGCCGCTGGCTACTGCATCTACGGGCCCAGCACCCAGCTGGTGCTGACCGTCGGCCATGGCACCCACGCCTTCACTCTGGACCGCGAGAAGGGCGAGTTCGTGCTGACCACCGAGAACATGCAGATTCCGGCGGCCACCCAGGAATTCGCCATCAACATGTCCAACCAGCGTCACTGGGAAGCGCCGATGCAGGCCTACGTCAGCGACCTGCTGGCGGGCAAGGAAGGCGCGCGCGGCAAGAACTTCAACATGCGCTGGATCGCCAGCATGGTGGCCGACGTGCATCGCATCCTGACCCGCGGGGGCATCTTCATCTACCCGTGGGACAAGAAGGATCCGTCCAAGGCCGGCAAGCTGCGCCTGATGTACGAGGCCAACCCGATGGGCCTGCTGGTCGAACAGGCCGGCGGTGCCGCCTCGACGGGCCGTGAGCGCATCCTCGACATCCAGCCCGACCACCTGCACCAGCGCGTGCCGGTGTTCCTGGGTTCGCGCGAGGAAGTGGCCGAAGCCGTGCGCTACCACCACGCGCACGACGACGCACAGGGCTGATCGGCGGTTGCCTGACGGCTTTCATGGCAGATCGATGACATGACCGTGGGGTGACACCAAGGGCGGCAAACGGCACCATCAAGCCGTTGCCGCCTAAGGAATGCACGCATGCACGAGCAGGGCCCGGTCGATTTCATCGAAGTCATCCACAACGCCGTCCCCAGCGAGGTCTGCGCGGCCATCGTTGAACGCCTGCGCGCCACGCGTGGCCTGCAGCCCGGTGCCGTGGGCAGTGGCGTGTTCCCGGAACTCAAGCACAGCAAGGATCTGCGTATCAGTGGCCTGGACGGCTGGCAGGATGTCGACCAGCAGCTGCAGATCGCGGTGTTCAATGGCCTGCTGACTTATCTACGCCGTTATCCACAGGCATTGATCGCCCCGCTGATGTTGCAGATCCAGGACAGCAACGGCCAACCGCGACGCCTGTCTGCCGAGGACTTCCCCGACATGCCGCCGCAGCAGCTGGCCGATCTGGCCCGCACCTGCCTGCGCCCGGGTGCGATCAACCTGCAGTGGTATGCGGCGGGCGAGGGCGGTTACCCGTACTGGCACTGCGAACTGTACCCGAAGGATGCGCAGGCCGAGACTCTGCACCGGCACGTGCTGTGGACGCTGTACCTCAACGACGACTTTGACGAAGGCGAGACCGAGTTCCTGTTCCAGGGGCGGAAGATCGCACCACGCACCGGCAGCCTGCTGATTGCGCCGACGGCGTTCACTCATACCCATCGTGGCAATCGCCCGCAGGGCGGGGACAAGTTCATCGCGACGAGTTGGATCCTGTTCCAGAGTGCGCAGAAGTTGTTTGGGGGAGGGTGAGGTCATCGTACTTCTCCCGATTGGAGCCGATATCCAGGCAAGTTCGTTATGCCGTCGGTGGTTTACCGGGCCTCAGGAGAGCAGTAGTAGTCGCCGCCCCTGTCCGAGTCCCAGTAGGTTCCTCCATAGAGCTTCACCGTACTGCCTCTTGTCGTCAGCTCTACCGAGCGCGCCAGGCGATCCTCGCAGAAGACCATCAATCGGTAATGGCGCTGCCGTTTGTCTTTCTGCAGTCGCCACCGCTTCTCTGCGGCTTGTTTGATGAAGAAAGCGGCGATCTGCTCTGGATCAGATTCGAGTTCAGCGTCGAAGACGGCCCCCAGGAACGTGACCTTCGGTAAGAACGTAACGTTCGTGGGATGGACCCCTGAAGGGAGTTCAAAGGTATCGGTGGCAGCGCGCAGTTCTGCTTCTGTAGGCTTTCCGGTCCAATCGCCACGTCCGATGGATCCAAACATTGAAAGATAAGTACCGCTTGTCAGGGCCGCAATGACAGTGCACAGGAGCAGATGGCGCAACGGTACCTTTTTCAAGGCCCATTCCCCGACTGTCGTTGTTCGTCGCAACTTGAATCCCGCAAGGCTTCAGTCGTCTTTGCCCCGTGCACCGGATCATGGATGCTCGACGGAGCGAGGGGCTTGCGAGGACGACGGCGATACAGGATCCCTCCCGCTGCCCCACCAAATACGGCCATGCCGAGGCCGACCAGCTCTTCGCTGCCTAGCGGATCCGCTGACAGCAATTTGGCCGCTGTCAGTAGAAGAAAGTTCAATGGGAGCATCCACAGGAACGCGATGCCCAGCCAGTAGATGATCTTCATTTCATGCGCTCATGGATCCGGAAGCATCGACTTGAACCAGTAGGCGGATATGGTTCGCATCCATGATGCTGAACGCTCCTCTTGTGGACGCTGTACCTCAACGACGACATTGACGAAGGCGAGACCGAGTTCCTGTTCCAGGGGCGGAAGATCGTACTTCGCATCGGCAGTTTGTTGATCGCCCCGATCGCGTTCACCCACGCCCATCGTGGCAACCGGCCGCAGGGCGACGACAAGTTCATCGCCACCAGCTGGATCCTGTTCCAGAGTGCGCAGAAGTTGTCTGGGGGATAGGGGGGGCTAACCCAAGTATTTCGTGGGTCCAAAGAACAGTCAGAAATCGTCGTTGCTATGTTGCCAGGCACTGACCTTCTCGACGCAGATTTCGAGTTGAAAGTTGAACTGAAGATAGAAGAGTGGCCTTCAGTCCGATCAAGATAGCCATGGCAAGGTACAGAGACAATTGACCAGTGATCTCTTGTTTACGATGCGCGCTATCGGTCGCCTTTCGTCCGTTGCGCTGAACGGTAGCCCAGCGCAACGGGCTGCGCGAAAGGTCCATCCGGCGACTGGGTGACTCACGATCTCCAGCTCAATACTAGGACTTCGGCTTCCTCCATGGTCTGATCAAGGTCTTGTACATAACCCAGGCGATCCAACCACAGATCAATCCGATCCCAGCAACTATGATCTCCTCCTCCTCGAAGGGGGATCCATTTATCCCTTGGTACACGACGAAAGCTACTGCTCTCAATGACAGCAAAGAAAATATAACTACAGGTGCCCAAAGTAGAATCTTCATCATTCTCTCACTTGCAATCGCACGGATCGGTGCCGGACGACTGGCTATCTACCATCTCTTTCCCGGCTTTTGCGGCGTCATAGGCTCCTTGCAGAGTCGCTTTACCTCGCATGACGCTCCTCAGACCTTTGAATCCACCGCGAATGGTCGTCCAGTCAGAGATGATTCTCCCCGCCTTAGCTCCGTGGTATCCCAGAAGAGCTCCACCAACCTCTTGTAACGCAGGGTCACGCTTCTTTCCGTCAAAGGCACCCCAGACACCAGCTGCGCCATCATACATGGTTGCCCACCCAAGACCTCCGGCCAACGCGCCTGCAGCCATTGCTTCTTCTGACCCAAATCCGGCACCTATGATTGCAGTGGCGGCACCACCGGCGAGTTCAACTCTTCCGATATGGAAGTCAGCAATTCCAATAGCAAGGTCAAGGTAGTTGATTCCACAGAGTCCATAAGGATCCGTGAAGGAAATGGGGTTTCCGCCTACATATGCATAGGTATTGGTTCCCCCTGCCAATCCAATCGGATCACTCTGCACATACCGGCCAATGCTCGCGTCATAGTCGCGGAAGCCGTTGTACCAGAGGCCGCTTTCCACATCGTAGTACTGGCCCGGGAAGCCAATGTTCAACCCGCCAATCTCATCCTTCTGGACACTGCGCCCATAGGCGTAGTTGTACGCCTTCCAGACGGTCTGCTGGCTCGGGCTGGTGACGAACTCCGGGCGTCCAAGATGATCGGTATGCACATAATTGTGCTGCCCGCTGCGAGCCAAACCCACCAGTTCACCTTCGAACCAGAAATAGTTGGTCCACACGCCATTGTTCAGCTCGGTCATAAGCTGGTTTTGGCCAACGTAGAAGTAGCGACTGTTGGTGTTCTGGTTGATCTTTGCAACGCGCTGCCCCTGCGCATTGAGCACGTAATCAGTCGCAGTGCCACCGATGTTGCTGCGGCTCATGCGATTGAATGCATTGTACTCATAGGTGCTGATCCGGCTGCCTGCGGTCTCGCTGATACGATTTCCCAATGCGTCGTACTGGTACTGACGGCTGCCGTCCTGGTTGGTGTAGTTCAGCACCCGGTTGCTCCCCGGGTCGATGCTGTACTGGGTCAGCTGATTTCCTGCCTGATAGCGGTCGTGATTGCCGCCGGCATCGTAGGAAAGATTGTTGATGACACCGAAGCGGGTCAGCTTGGTCATACGACTCAACGCGTCGTAGCCGATCAACTGGGTCATGTTCGGGTCGACAGCGTCGACAATGGCGGTGATTTCGCCATCGCCGCTGTACTGATAGTCCCAATAGCTGACCTTGCTGCCATTGGGTCCCCAGACCGACATTGCGGTGAGCCGCCCCTCCTGATCGTGGTTGTAGCCCCGGGCAAGCCCGTTGCCGTAGGCCAGCCACTCATGCGCTCCCGTGACCTTCCAGTTGGCCTGGGAGATGATTGAGCGTTGAGTCCCGTCGACCGTCGCCATCAACGCACTTGGTTTTCCTTGGGAGCCATATGTGTAGGTCGCCTTGTCACCGTTGGGATAGGTGATCTGGCTCAGGCGATTGATGCCGTCGTATCCATAGGTGGTGCTGTAGTCCGTCTTCTGACCAGACAGATCGGTGAAGTCGCGCCGTATCTGCAGCTGTCCGTTCGGTGTATACGCAAAATGGGTGGCGGTTCCGGGCCCTGAAGTGCCGCACAGCTGACCTTTACCGTTGCCGCACCAATCGTAGCTATAACCCATCGTTCGGCCTTCTGCGCTCGCAGAAGTCATTCGTCCCAGACCGTCGTAGCCGAAGGAGACGACGCTGCCATCGGCCCGCGCCGTCGATGTCCGCAGACCTGCAGCATCGTACTGGTGCTGTGTCGTTCCCGTATCCGGACTCACCTGTTTCCACATCTGGCCGAAACCATCGAATTCGTAGGTGGTAACGAGATTGCGGGGATCGCTCACACGGATCGGGCGATCTGCCAGGTCGTAGGCAATCTGGGTCGTGCCCCCGGCGGCGTCGATTGATTTGATCAGGCGTCCACGCGGATCGTAACTCATACGGGTGACGCGATTCTGCGAATCGGTCACTTGGGTGACGCGTCCCTCCGCGTCGTAGACGTACCTTATGCTTCTTCCCTGCTCAGTGCTCTCGGATGTCACACGCCCCAACTCGTCGTACTGATAGTTCACGGAAGAGACGATGGTATTTAGCCCCATCATGGCCAAGGCAATTGCGGACATGTCTTTTGGGCCTTCCTTAGCGTGGCTCTTCGCAGAACTTCGGGTTGCAGCTACCCTTGTCGTTTTCCGCCCTTACCGTCACCTGTGCCTGCGGCCCCCAAGCGGTGGGCCCAGATGCCAACTGGCCCATATACCCGAATTGCGCAACCCCACTGCCGGTGTTCACGGGCGAGACGATCACGGTGAATGTGGCTACAGCGCTTGGTGCGACCGGAGACGAAAGCCCGATGGCCTCGGTGGTCCGCAACGTCCTCAGGACCATATAGGTATCGCTTGGATTCCAGATGACGTTGCCAGTGTTCCGGAACTGGAATGTCACGCTGGATGACTGGCCATTGAAGATATGAGGCGCCGAGGTTGAAGCGGAAACCAGCTCGGCGCTACGCACCACAGCAGGTACGGTGAAAGCACCTGAGCGATTGATGGTCAGGTTCGGACCGCCAACAGGCGAGATACCGTGCACGTATAGTGCTTTGCCCCCGTGATTCGATCTTACGTTGCCGTCAAGAGGGATCTTGAACCAATAGGCACTTCCGCGTGCCTGGCACGCGTTGGCAACGTTTCCGTCGGTCGCCAGGTTGGCGCGGCCCGAAGCGACGAATGTGCCGCCGCCAGCTGCCCCGCCGGCATAGACGTGTACGTCGATCGAGGCATCCACGCCAACTGAGCAGGCCCAGCCTTCAATGAAGAAGTTCCAGTTGCCGTCCTGGGTCACGCCGCCGATGTCACCAACGATGTTTGCCGTTGGAATCGCAAACACGCCTGAGTTCGCGAGCGGTCGGTCTTGGCCGCGGCCCTGCGGAGATTGGCCGTAGACGGAGAACTTGCGGCCGCCGAACTGCTGCCTCTGGGCTAGCGATATCGGCAACTGATACCTATAGGCACTCCCTGATGCTTGGCAAGCCGCTGCAACTCCTGGCTCGCTGGCAAGGTTTGCTTGTGTGCTACCCAGGTAGACGTTGCCGTCGGCGTAACCGTCCACCTGGATTGACCCAGCCGAGCCAGTGGAACAGGCCCAGCCACGCACGAACCAGTTCCACTGCGCATCATGAGTGATTTCGTCAATCACGCCGCTCACCATCGAATCCATCGGATAGTCGGTTTGTGAAACCTCAGTGCGCGTGCGATTGGAAGCGTTGTTGTAGCTATGACGGGTCCACGCCCACTTGCCGTCCCCCATTGAACGGACTTCCTGCGTCAGGCGGCGCCCTGCATCGTAGCCGTAGCGGACTGTCACGCCATCAGGCTGGGTAAGCGAGGCGATGTCACCTGCAGCGGTGTAGCCAATGGCGGTCGTCGCCCAGCCAGTTCCCGAACTGGTTCTGTCGGACACAACGCGGCCACGGCCGTCATACGTCAACTCTCGCACACCACCGTTCGCGTTGACGATGCGCCCCGGCAGCCCCAGTCCGTTGTAGTTGGAATAGCTGATCGTATGACCAAGCGCGTTGGTGACACTGGTCAGATCGCCCTGACTATTAAAGACGGAGGTGACGTCATCCTGCGCAAGAGGGCCGTCGACCTTGACCGAGGCCTTCAGACCATTGGCATGATAGGTATAGGTTGTGCGGGTGACCCGCGTCT
Source organism: Stenotrophomonas sp. Sm10 (assembly GCF_030985515.1). Taxonomy (NCBI): domain Bacteria; kingdom Pseudomonadati; phylum Pseudomonadota; class Gammaproteobacteria; order Lysobacterales; family Lysobacteraceae; genus Stenotrophomonas; species Stenotrophomonas sp. Sm10. The sequence goes on along the minus strand of NZ_JAPTFO010000014.1, from coordinate 31,440 downwards.
GGCTTAGCACCCCACGTGCCGTCAGATTGCGCTCGGTTACGCTGGCCACGTTTCCGCGATCGTCATAGGTGTAGGCGACTTCGAGATCCCCCACCACTGTCGTCTTGAGCAGTCGGTTACGCGCGGTATCCCACTCCTGCAACGTCGTACGTTCGGCCGAGCTGCCGACCGCTTCCACCCGCTTCAGCAAGTAGCCCTGTGCGCTGTAGTCCAAGTTGGTCAGATTGTCCTGGAAATCATGGACCAGATCAGGGTACCCATTGGCGTCGTAGCTCTGCTCCTTGTAGCTGGCAGGGCAGTTCGGCGACGGATCACCCTTGGTCGACACCATCTTTCCGTCCTTGAACGTGTAGGTGGTGCTGCGGCCAAGAGGGTTGATCACGGTGACATCGATATCGACGGGCCGCGTAAGGCTCGGCGCAGCGGCGGCGGTCATACCGAGTGCGCTCTCCATCGGCAGCGAGCCAACAGGCAGTGAGCGCGGCTGATAGCAGATGCGTGTGCCTCCGGTGCGCTGTTCGCACCATCCACGCTCCTCATCGGCGCGGAGACCCCCGGGTCGAGTCGGAGCGGGGGGCGGCAGCACCGGTTCGGTGCTGCGTACGGCGTAACTGAAGCGGAACCGTTCAATGCCACCATTGTGCTCTGTGCTGATGGCGCGGCGCTCCGCGTCGTACGCAAACGTGGAATAGCGCACGCCATTAAAAGACTTGCCAGTCAGGGCACCCGGGAAGCGGGCATCTTCGTAGTGGTAACTGATCGTCGTTGCAGGTGTGCCAGGCAGCGTCGTGCTGGCGAGCCGCCCACGTCCGTTCCCGAACACATTGGGGGTATAGGTGTAGCGATAGATGTTGCCGGCCGGATCGGTCACCTGGCTGACCTGTCCGTTGGCCCAGCCAAAGCTGACGCTGCGTCCCGAGGAGTGCGTCACCTTCTGCAAGTAACGGTCAGCATAGGAGAACGTCCAGCTCACGTCCTGCTCATTGCTGAGTCGGGTGATATAGCCCTCGGCGTTGTAGGTCTCCGTACCGTTGTTTTCGTTTCGAAGCGTAAACGTGCCATTGCCGTTCGCGGACAGGTACGCGATGGGCTGGGCCTTGTCCTCATACCAGCGACCGCTGGCCGGATCCTTGAGGTACTTGATGCGACGACCGTCGGGCCGTTGCACCCACGCCAGCTGATTTGCATCGGTGAATGCGAGCGAATAGTCGAAGTTGCTCAGCCAGTGATTGCCGAACAGCCCGGTCGCGCTCCAGTAGTGATTGTAGTTGCGCTGCAGGAACAGGCCCATTTCGCCCTGGCTGGCGAAATCAAGTTCTGGTTCGACCTTGTTGCCGCTGTAGAGAACGACAGGATTACCCTTGCGGCCGTTGCAATCCTTCTCTTTGTCATCGGTCGGCTGCTCCTTCGCGGTTTCGGTCGGAATTGCACCGCCGCCGCCATTGTCCATTTGAGACTCGGACAGGTGGACACCACTGCCGCCGCCAAATCCAAAACCACCTACACCGCTACCTCCAGCAGGGCGTTTGGCGGTGACCTGAACGGTTTCGAGAGTGTTTGCCGCGGTTGCCAATGCCATCGGCAGGCAAAGCAGCGGCAGAAGAAGAAGACGGGACTGCAGGGTGTTCCGCGTTGCAACGTGCGTCATGCGCTTGCCTAGCTCCTCATCCGAGACCGACTCATTCAGTCATCGGGAATTCATGTTTGTAACGAGTCTATGACAGCACGCTGTAACGGTGCAATGGAGGCACCTAATGCTTTTCGTGCATTGCCCATCAATGAGCTGGGTACAGCACAGCGCGACGAATCGCTGATGCATTCGCCAGCAGACGTACACGCCTCAGAAGAGCGAACCCTGCGGCGAATCCTTCTTCGGCGGCAACGGCTTCACGAACCGGCTGCAATCCAGCTTCGGCCAATGGCTGTTCTGCGCATTGAGACCCAGACGCTTGCGCGCCAGCTTGAAGCGGTTGCTCAATAGCTCCGCATACACGCCCTGGCCGCGCATGCGTGTGCCGAACTGGCTGTCGTAGTCCTTGCCGCCGCGCAGCTGCTGGATGGTGCTCATCACATGCGCGGCGCGATCGGGATGGTGCGTATCGAGCCAGTCCCGGAACAGCGGCGCCACTTCCAGCGGCAGGCGCAGCAGCACGTAGCCGGCAGTGCTCGCACCTGCATCGTGTGCGGCCTCCAGCACGGCTTCCAGCTCGCTGTCGTTGATCCACGGAATTACCGGCGCCACCATCACCCCGACCGGAATGCCCGCTTCATGCAGGCGCTTCATCGCGCGCAGTCGTGCATGCGGTGCGGATGCGCGCGGTTCCAGCTTTGCGGAAAGATGCGGGTCCAGCGAAGTCACCGAGAAATGCACGCTGACCAGGTTCTCCGCGGCCAACGGTGCAAGCAGATCGATATCGCGCTCGACCAGCGCGTTCTTGGTGATCAGCGAGAACGGATGCTTGGTTTCCAGCATCACCTCGATCAGCTGGCGGGTGAGTTTGAACTTGCGTTCGATCGGCTGGTACGCGTCGGTGTTGATGCCCAGGGCGATCGGCTGCGGCACGTAGCCCGGTTTCGACAGTTCCTTGCGCAGCAACTGCGGCGCATTGGTCTTGGCGAACAGCTTGGTTTCGAAGTCCAGGCCCGGCGACAGGTTCAGATAGGCGTGCGAGGGGCGCGCGAAGCAGTAGGAACATCCATGCTCGCAACCGCGATACGGATTCACCGACTGGCTGAATCCCACGTCCGGTGAATTGTTGCGGGTGATGATGGTGCGCGCGGTTTCGGCGCGTACTTCGGTGCGCAGGCGCGGGGCGAGGAATTCTTCGCTCTCGTCGGCCGCCCAGCCGTCGTCCACCGCCTCGCTGACGGTGCTTTCAAAGCGCCCGGCAAGGTGGGACGTGGAACCTCGGCCCTTGATCGCGATACCCATTGCGGCAGATTACGCCGCAGCCGTCTCAATGGCTGCGACGGCTGCCTGAAGGGTTCAGGGCAAGTCTGAGCCGAGCGTGGGCTCGGCTCTACAGTGGATACGGATACCTTTTGTAGAGCCGAGCCTACGCTCGACTGCAATACATCAAAGCAGCGCCAAGTACCCGCGCACGGTTGCATCCAGCCCGTCATACAGCGCCTCGCCGATCAGCGCATGGCCGATCGACACCTCCAGCACGTCCGGCACGTGGGCCAGGAAATCGCGCAGGTTGTCCTGCGACAGGTCGTGGCCGGCGTTGACGCCCAAGCCCACCGCCTGCGCCCGCCGCGCCGCAGTGGCGAACAGTTCCAGCATCGCCGCAGCGTCGCCAGCCGCGTGCGCTTCGGCGTAGGGGCCGGTATACAGCTCGACACGATCTGCACCGACTTCGGCCGCCTGCTCCAGCAGTGGGTTGCCAGCATCGACGAACAGGCTGACCCGGCAGCCCATCGCCTTCAGTTCGGCCACCAGTGGTCGCAGCCGCTCGGCATCCCGCTCGAAGTCGAAGCCATGGTCGGAGGTGATCTGTCCATCGCCATCCGGCACCAGCGTCGCCTGCGCCGGGCAGGTCTGCGCGCACAGCGGCAGCAGGCCTGGGTAGCCCTCGCGCGGCGGCGCGAATGGATTGCCTTCGATGTTGAATTCCACGCCACGCGCACGGGTCAACGTGGACAGCGCCAACACGTCCTCGGCGGTGATGTGGCGGCGGTCCGGCCGCGGGTGCACGGTGATGCCATGTGCACCGGCATCCAGGCAGGCCTGGGCGGCACGCACCACGTCCGGTTCGGCGCCGCCGCGCGAATTGCGCAGGACGGCGATCTTGTTGACGTTGACGCTGAGCTGGGTCATGGAACGGAACTACTTGGAAAGTGGGGACGGATCGTGGTCGTTGGCGTCGACATTGCGGCGGGCCTGGGCCTGCTCGCGCAGGCGGCGCAGCTCCTCGGCATCGACAAGGGTGGCAGGGTCCCGCTGAAGGTCGCCGAAGCGGGCCACATAGCGTCCGCGTACCCAGGCCAGCAGGAAGGCGAGGGCGGCCAGCAGGCACAGGGTCATCAATGCGGCGCTGGGGGTCTTCAGGGCGAAGGCGAAACAGCCCAGCGCCAGCAGCAGGTACAACCAGTACATAGTCGGGCTCCCCGGATGATCGCCGCAGTGTAGCGCTGCGTCAGAGCAGCGGCGAGGCCAGCCGGGCGAAGGCCTCGGGCAGGCGGTGCAGCCACAGCGAACGGCCGGCCTGGTCGTGCACGCGGGTGGCGCGGTCGAACTCCCCCTGCAGCAGCCCGGCCAGAGCGGCGACGCGGTCACGGTCGCTGATCATCATCGACAGCTCGAAGTTCAGGCGGAAGCTGCGGTGGTCGAAGTTGGCGCTGCCAACGATGCAGACATCGTCGTCGGCGATGAAAGCCTTGGTATGCAGCATGCGCGGGCCGTACTCGTAGATCTTCACCCCTGCGTGCAACAGTTCATCGAAGTAGGAGCGGGCGGCCTGGGTCACGAACCAGGAATCGCTCATCTTCGGTACCAGCAAGCGCACATCCAGGCCGCCGAGTGCAGCCGAGGTCAGCGCCATCCGCGCCGCTTCACCCGGCACGAAATACGGTGTGACCAGCCACACGCGCTCGTGCGCTTCCTGGATCGCCGCCACATGCAGGCGATGGATCGTTTCCCAGCCCGAGTCCGGGCCGGAGACCAGCACCTGGGCGTTGATCGCACCGTCACCGCGCAGCGGCATGTCGGCTGGCCACAGGCGGGCGATGTCCATGCGCGAGTGATCCTGCCCGCTGGCGTAGAGCCAGTCCTCGGCAAATACCAGCTGCAGGCTGCGCACCACGTGGCCGCGGATGCGCATGTGCAGGTCGCGGTAGGCATCCGCCCTGCGGCTTTCATCCTCGTCGTCGGTGATGTTGATGCCACCGGTGAACGCCAGCCGGCCGTCGACGATCACCAGCTTGCGATGGGTACGCAGGTTCAACCAAGGGCGCTTGAACGGCTTCAGCAGCTGTCGTGGGTGGAACCAGATCGCTTCGCCACCGGCGTCGAGCAGCGGCTGCAGGAAGCGGCGGGGCAGGGCGGAAGAGCCCACGGCGTCGAGCAGCAGGCGAACCTGCACGCCGGCCTGTGCGCGTTCCACCAGCGCGTCACGCAGGGCGGTGCCGGCATGGTCCGGGTTGAAGATGTAGTACTCCAGATGCACGTGGTCGCGTGCCTGTGCGACGGCCTCAAGCAGCGCCGCGTAGGTCGCCGCGCCGTCCACCAGCCATGTCACTTCGGTGGCGCTGCTCGGCGCAAGCCCGGTCGTGGCCTGGGCGATCTTGGCCAGCTCGGTGCAGTCGGCGTCGGGTGGGCAGACGTCGCTGTAGTGCTCCATGCCCGACCGCGCGCGGCCACGGCGCAGACGCTGCCGCTTCACCTTCTGCGGGCCCAGCAGGTAGTAGATGAACAAGCCGAGGTAGGGCAGCAGCGCCAACGACAGGATCCAGCTCAGCGTGGCGACCGGCTCACGCTTCTGCAGCATGATCCAGCCGGTCAGCGCGAGCAGGTACAGCAGGTAGGCCACCGCCAGGATCGAGCCAAGGTGGGCGATGCCGTCGAGCCAATGACGCAGGGAGTCGAAGAGGGCGAGCATCCGCCGATCATAGCGGTCCAGGCCGGCAGGCATAAAAAAAAACGCCCCTGTCTCCAGGGGCGTCTGCAGTCGCGTCATGACTGTTGTGTTGCGGTGTAGCGATTACTGCTGCACAAAACCGATCTTCTTCATCTGAGCGTTCTTCGCAGCGGCCAGAACCTTGGCCATCACGTCGTACTCGGAATCCGGGCTGGCGTCGATGCGCAGTTCCGGCTGGTTGGTCGGGTCACGCTGGACCTCCTGCTCCATCCGCTGCTGCAGCTCACTGGTATTGATCGGGCTGTTGTTCCACGAGACCTGGTTGCTGGCGTCGATCTTCAGTTCGATCGGCGGCGGCGGTTCGACCAGCTGCGGCGGTGGGTTGAGCACGCGCTGCGGCAGGTCCACGGCGATCGGGTACGTCATGATCGGCGCGGTCACGATGAAGATGATCAGCAGAACCAGCATCACGTCCACGAGGGGCGTGACGTTGATGTCTGCCATGGGGCCCTTGCCACCACCACTACTGAATGCCATGGCTTATTGCCCCTTTTCTTTGGTCGCGACGAAGCCGACGTCAAGCATGCCCTGCTCCTGCGCGACCTTGGTCAGGTCGTTGATGACACGCATCTTGGTGGTGCGGTCACCACGCAGGTTCAGCGGCGGCTGCGGGGTCTGCTGGGCGGCGGTGGCCAAGCGCGACTCGAGAGTCTGCTTGTTGATTTCTTCGTCGTTCCAGTAGATCGAGCCGTCTTCCTTGACTGCCAGGGTGATCGGTCCGGAACGCTTTTCAGCGTCTTCCGGCTTCTGGATCAGGTTGGCTTCCGGCAGATCCACCTTGACCTTGTGGGACATCAGGGGCGCCGTGATGATGAAGATGATCAGCAGCACCAGCATCACGTCCACGAGGGGCGTAACGTTGATGTCGGCCATGGGGCCGCCGCTGTTACCACTACTGAAAGCCATAACGGGCTCCGTCTAGATCTTGGTGACTACTTACGTTCGTCGCTGGGTGACGCGCGCCGCAATCAGCGGACGCGCGAGCCGGTGGCGAAGAAGTCGTGCAGGTCGTGCGCGAAGGTATCGAACTTGCTGATGGTCGCGCTGTTGATCTTGCTGAAGAAGTTGAAGGCGAACACGGCCGGGATCGCGACGAACAGACCGATCGCGGTCATGATCAGCGCTTCACCCACCGGGCCGGCAACGGCGTCGATCGAAGCGGAGCCGGTGGCACCGATCTTGATCAGCGCGCCGTAGATGCCCCACACGGTACCCAGCAGACCGACGAACGGAGCGGTTGCACCGACGGTGGCCAGCAGGGTCATGCCCGACTGCAGCTTGTTGCTTTCGCGGGTCACGGCCTGACGCAGGGCGCGGTCGACGAACTCCGAACGGCTCAGGTTCTCACCCACGCCGCCGGTGGCGCCGCCTTCAGCGCGCTGGTGGTGGGCAGCCGCCTGGGCAGCGTCCAGGGCGATCTTCGAGAACGGCTCGGAAGCCGGCTGTTCTTCCATCGCACGGATGGCGTCCTGCGCGTTCGGGGTGTCCCAGAACAGGCTGACGACGCGATCGGCGGCGCTCTTCAGGCGGGTAGCACGGAAGATGTTGATGACGGTCCAGTACCAGGACATGGCCGACATGACGACCAGGGTCAGCAGCACGACCCAGGAAACCGCGAAATCACCCGGCTTGGTGGTCATTTCGTGGATCAGGTGCTCGAAGCCCATCTGCGACAGGGCGTTGGACGGATTGCCCCCGGCAGCAGCGGCGATGAAAATTTCCTGCAGCATGACGCTTACCTTTGTTGTGTGTGGTGATAAAGGGTGTAGCTAAGCTAAACAATCGAACCGGGAGCGGGGGTGGCCGGCGGCCACCCGGGCGCATCAGTTCAGCGCAAAGTTGACCGGAACGCGAACGCGACCTGCCGTCTTCTTACCGCCTGCTTCAGCGGCGTTGAAGCGCCACTTGCGAGCCGCTTCCATCGCAGCACGGTCCAGGTCGCGGTTACGGCTGGACTTTTCCACCGTGACATTGGTGACGTTGCCGCTGGCATCGACATCAATGATCAGGATCACTTCGCCCTGGATACCCGCGCGGAAGGCTGCCGGCGGGTAGCGCGGCGGATTCATGGCCTTCGACGAGATGTCCACGCTGGCCTCGATCGAGGTCGGCGGTGCCGGCGGTGCCGGCGGCGACGGCGGGGTGACGATGTCGTTCGGGCGCGGCTCCGGCACGTCCACGACCGGCGCCTGCGGCGGCGGCGGGACCGGCGACGGCTTCGGCGGCGACAGATTCTTCACCGGCGGCGGTGGAGTATCCGTCGGCGGCGGCGGCGGCGGCGGCGGGGGCGGCGGCGGCGGTGCGTCGACGATGGTCACCATGACGTTGCGCTCCTTCTCCGCAACGGCCTTGGGAGCCACGGCGGGAATGAGGAGCATCATGAAGGCGGCCAGATGCAGGGCAATTACAAACGCGATGCCGACGATGCGAGGCCAGCTCAGCCCCTTGTCATCGGGTTGTTCGTACCGGTGAACGACTAGTTGTTCCGTCATGCGCCAAGAGCTCAATAGTGGGGCCGGGATGCCGGGGGCGGAATCCCTGATCAGCGGTGCATGACACCGCAGGAACCTCCAAGCTTATACCAATCCTGAGCGCCTGCGCATCAACTGTGCAGGCATTCAGGCGTTATTCCTACTTACTTCAGGTTGATGATTTTCTTGGCATCAGCCTGGTTCTTCACACCCTTCGCCAGCGCCTGCTGGGCGGCCTGCTTGGCCTCCGGGATACGACCTTCGGCATGCAGGACGCGTGCCAGGTTCAGGTAGGTCTCACCGTCCTTGGACAGCGGGGCAGCCTTCTGCCACGCATCGATCGCCTGCGGCACCTGGTCGGAGTAGTAGTAGGACTGGGCCAGCGCCAGGTAGACCTGGTAATCCGGCTTCAGGATGCCCTTCTGCAACCCTTCGTTGATGACCGCGATGACGTCCTTTTCCTTGTGTTCGGTGTTGGCATAGATCGAGTACAGCTGCTTGTACTCGCGCTCTTCGGTGAGCTGGCCGCTGCTGCGCAGCTTGTCCATCACCGCGGCGGCCTTTTCCATCTGGTCGGCCTGCATGTACATGCTGGCCAGATTCAGCTGGGCCTTCTTGTCGTTCGGGTTCTTGGCGGCCAGAGCCTCGGCTTCCTTCACCGCTTCGCCGGACTGGCCGGCTTCGGCGAGGGCCGCCATCAGCAGCTGGTTCCAGTTGTCCTTCGGTTCGGTGGCACCGGCGATGGCCTGCTTCAGCACCGGGATCGCTTCCTGGTAGCGCTCCAGCTGGTACAGCGCCTGGCCCTTGGCGATCAGCTCTTCCGGCTTGGTCGACTTGCTCTCGGCGAAGTACTTGTCCAGGGTCGCCAGGCCTTCGGCGGTCTGGTCTTCCTGCAGCTGCAACTGGCCCAGCATCAGCATGGACTGGAAGTGGCCGTTGTTGTCCAGGCCGTTGAACTGCAGGACCTGCTTCAGGTAGGCAATGGCAGCCGGGGTATCGTCGGTCTGGTAGGCAGCCTGCGACGCCAGCTGCGCGGCCAGCGACTTGTCATACTCGTTCGCGGCGCTGTCAGCCAGGATCGCGTCGGCCTGCGTGCGCGTCTCCGGGAACTTTTCCTTGTTGTAGCTGTCAATCATTTTCTGAAGCTTGCTGCCCAGCTTGGCCGATGCCTTGACGGTCGGCTCCTGGCGGGTCGCGTTGGGGTACAGCGCTTCGGCCTTGGCCTGCTTGCCGCCGCGGTTGCCACGCTCGGAGGAACGCGAGGATTGCGCGAAGGCATCAGTGACCACGGCGCCGGTCAGGGCGGTCGCGACGAGGACGGAAAGCACAGCTTTGTGGTTACGGAAAATCATCGTTCACCTCGATCGAACCGCCGGATAGCGGCAAAGTCGGACTGTCAGAAAAATCTGAGCCGCCAAACGTATCAGAAACAGATGGCGTGAGAAATCGTTTTATGTGCTGCAATACAGCATAGAACTGCGCACTCATCCGCACTTTGGCCGCAGCCCGGCGGCCTGCGCCTGCTGGTAGACCGGCGTCAGCCCCGGCGCATCGCGCCGCAGTTCCTGGATGCGGTTGGCCGGATCAGGGTGGGTGGACAGCCACTGCGGGCTGCGGCCACCACTGGCAGCCATCATGTTCTGCCACAAATCGACCGCCTGCGCCGGGTTGAAGCCGGCCTGGGCCATCAGTCGCTGGCCGATTACGTCGGCCTCACTCTCCTGGGTGCGCGAGCCGGGCAGCAGGAAGGCCGCCTGCGCGCCCATTCCGCCAAGCTGGTTGACCGTGCTGGCGGCACCTTCACCGTACGCCGCACCGGCCAACGCACCGAGCACGGCCAGTCCGGTCTGTGCGCCCATCTGGCGGGTGATGCGCTCTTCGTGGTGACGGGCAATGACATGCCCGATTTCATGGCCGATTACGGCAGCCAGCTGATCCTGGTTCTTGGCGACGGTGAAGATGCCGGTGTTCACGCCAACCTTGCCACCGGGCAGGGCAAAGGCGTTGGGCTCCTTGTCGACGAACACGGCCGTCTCCCACCGTACGCCACGGTATTGAGGCGGCAGCTGCGCGACCAGAGCGTTGACCACGCACTGCACATAACCGTTCTGGCGGCCGTCGGTGCTGATCTTTTCCTTCTGCTTGGTTTCGGCGAACGCCTGTGCGCCGAGCTGGTCCAGCTGTGCCTGCGACACACCGCCCACCATCTGCCGGCGGCCGGTAGGGGAGGTCGTGGTCGCGCAGGCGCTGACCAGGGTGGTGATGACAAGGGCCAGCAGCAGTTGTTTCATGGGTCCACCCCCGTGTTCATATGCGCAGTGTGTAGCGTAGCGGCTTAATCTTTCGTCAAGCGGACACGGCGTTACGTTGCCCCGAAAAACACAAGCGCGGCAAGCGCCACGCCGTTGTTCAGGGCGTGCGCGGTGATCGCGGCCCAGAGCGTGCCGGTGCGCTGGTACAACCAGCAGAACGCGGCGCCCATGCCGCCATAGACCAGCCACAGCTGTGCGATTTCGGCCGGGCCGTTTGCACTGGTGCCAGGGATTTCATGGATCAGGGCGAAAGCAAGGCTGCTCAGTACAATACCCAGCCACGGGCGCCCCGCCTTCCACAGGCGTCCAAACAGCACGCGGCGGAACAGCAGTTCCTCGTAGGCCGGTGCCAGTACCACCGCGAACAGCATCAGGAACAACGGGAAGCGCGCGATCGCGCTCTGCATCAGTGCCAGGTTGGTGGGGACCGGTTCGATGCCGAACTGCTTGGCCAGGAAGGCGATACCGTTGCTGCCCAGCACGATCAGGGTCGCCACCAGCAGGGTCCAGCCCCAGGTGGAGGGGCGGCGCAGTGCCTGACGCGACGCATGACGTTCGGCGGCGTTGGCCGGCCGTCGCCAGAAGTACAGCAGCAGCGCGGCGCCGCCGGTGGCAAACAGCGCCATGAGAATCTGCGCAAGTGCGCCGGGCTGGCCCAATGACGCCGCCACCGAACTGGCGTCGGGTGCGCCAGCGCCGGCCTGCGCGGTCGCGTAACCGACCACCACGCCACGGTACAGGCCCCACAGCACGCCGCTGATCAGGCTCAGGCCGAACAACGTGACAGCGGCGATGCCCAGGTCGATGAAGAACCCCGCCAACGGCGAAACCGCACGCGGCGCGACAGAAGACGGCGGAACCGGGGGCGGAGCGGAAACCGGGGCGGATGCGGACATCAGGTACCTGCGTTCAAGAGTCGAAAGCCGGCGCGCCTCCCCGCGCGCCGGCCGTGTCCGGATTGTGTCAGATATCCAGGTTTGCGACCTTCAGCGCATTGTCTTCGATGAAGTCGCGACGCGGTTCGACGACATCGCCCATCAGCGTGCTGAAGATCTGGTCGGCAGCGACAGCGTCTTCGATGCGCACCTGCAGCAGTCGGCGGGTCTCCGGATTCACCGTGGTGTCCCACAGCTGCTCCGGATTCATTTCACCCAGGCCCTTGAATCGCTGGATCTGGCGGCCGCGCTTGGCCTCCTCGAGCAGCCAGTTCTGTGCCTTGGCAAAGCTGTCCACTTCGATCGACTTGGCGCCGCGGGAAATGGTGGCGCCTTCGCGGATCAGGCCGTGCAGCAGCTTCGAGGCCTGATGGATCGCGCGCAGTTCGCCGCTTTCAAACGCCGACATCGGCAGCACCTGGACGTGCTGTTCGCCCATGTGGCGACGGGTCACCAGCACAGCGGCCGGGCGCTCGTCGTTGGCTTCCTGCAGTTCCAGCGTAAAACGCGGGCTGCCCAGGCTGCCCTGGTTGAGCCGCTTGGCAAGTGCATCCAGCCCTTCGCCTTCACCCGCACTGCGCAGGCTCTCCGGGTCCATCGGCACGAAATCGACCAGCGCTTCAAGCAGGTTGCGGTCGTAACGATGTGCGTTGCGCTCGATCGAATCCAGCGCGGCCGCGTAGGCCAGAAGCAGCTTCTCCAGCGCAAGGCCTTCGATGCCCGGTTCGCCGGTGGCCGGCACCAGCGTGGCGTTTTCCACCGCGCTGCTGGCCAGGTAGCTGTCCAGCGCCGGGTCGTCCTTCAGGTACAGCTCCTGCTTGCCCTGCTTGATCTTGTACAGCGGCGGCAGGCCGATGTAGACGTAACCGCGCTCGATCAGTTCCGGCATCTGACGGTAGAAGAACGTCAGCAGCAGGGTGCGGATGTGAGCGCCGTCGACGTCGGCGTCGGTCATGATGATGATCTTGTGGTAACGCAGCTTGTCCGGGTTGTACTCGTCGCGGCCGATGCCGGTGCCCAGCGCGGTGATCAGCGTACCGACCTGGTCGGAGGACAGCATGCGGTCGAAACGCGCGCGTTCCACGTTGAGGATCTTGCCGCGCAGCGGCAGCACTGCCTGGTTCTTGCGGTTGCGGCCCTGCTTGGCCGAACCACCTGCCGAGTCACCCTCGACGATGAACAGTTCGGACAGCGCCGGATCCTTTTCCTGGCAGTCGGCCAGCTTGCCCGGCAGGCCGGCGATATCCAGCGCGCCCTTGCGGCGGGTCAGGTCGCGGGCCTTGCGCGCGGCTTCACGCGCGCGCGCGGCGTCGACGATCTTGCCGGCGATCGCCTTGGCTTCGTTGGGGTTTTCCTGCAGGAACTCTTCCAGGCGCGCACCAAAGGCGTTTTCCACCGCCGGACGCACATCGGAACTGACCAGTTTTTCCTTGGTCTGGCTGGAGAAGCTCGGGTCCGGCACCTTCACCGACAGCACCGCGATCATGCCTTCGCGCATGTCGTCGCCGGTCAGGTTGATCTTGGCCTGCTTGGCGATGCCGTTCTGCTCGATGTAGTTGTTGAGCACGCGGGTCAACGCACCGCGGAAACCGGCCAGGTGGGTACCGCCGTCCTTCTGCGGAATGTTGTTGGTGAAGCAGTACATCGTCTCCTGGTAGGAGTCGGTCCACTGCAGCGCCACCTCCACGACGATGCCGTTGTGCTCGCCAGTGACCGAGATGACGTTCGGATGCAGCGGGGTCTTCAGCTGGGCCAGATGCTCCACGAAGCTGCGGATGCCGCCTTCGTAGTGGAAATCATCGCGACGGCCATCACCACGCTCGTCGGCAAGGACGATCTTGACGCCGGAGTTCAGGAACGACAGCTCGCGCAGGCGACGGGCCAGGATGTCGTAGTGGAATTCCACGTTGTCGTGGAAAGCGACGGTCGACGGCCAGAAGCGCACCGTGGTGCCGCGCTTGGTGGTGGTTTCCAGCTTGGCCAGCGCGGTCACGGCGGCGCCGTTGCTGAACTCCTGCTGGTAGTGGAACCCGTTCTGGAACACATCCACCACCAGCTTCTGCGACAGCGCGTTGACCACGCTGACGCCGACGCCGTGCAGGCCGCCGGAAACCTTGTAGCTGTTGTCGTCGAACTTGCCGCCTGCGTGCAGGACCGTCATCACCACTTCGGCAGCGGACACTTCGCGACCAAGCTTGGCGCTCATCTGCTCGTGCTTGCCGGTCGGAATGCCGCGGCCGTTGTCGGACACGGAGACCGAGCCATCGGCGTGGATGGTCACTGCAACGTGGTCGGCGTGGCCGGCCAGCGCCTCGTCGATCGAGTTGTCGACCACCTCGAACACCATGTGGTGCAGACCGGTACCGTCATGCACGTCACCGATGTACATGCCGGGACGCTTGCGGACAGCCTCCAGGCCTTCCAGGGCCGTAATGCTGTTGGCGTCGTAGTTGCCGTTGTTTGCCGGGGTGTTCTGTTCGTCGCTCATTGCGCTTGCCGTAGGCTCCGCAGGTCGGCCACCGCGTGGAGCGGTGTGCCGAGAATGAAAGGATTCCAACCCGAATTATACCAGCCGGGGTCGAGCGGCCCTGGTGTGCCCACTATGGCACAGCCACGATCTGTGCATGTTCCACGTGGAACCGGGCAATATGGGTCAGCTCCTGCAGCGCTGCCGGGGTTTCGGTGGCAGTGACAAAGATCTGTGCCGGTCCGCTGAGCAGGCGCTCCAGTACCCGCGCCTGGTGGGTCCGATCCAGCTCCGAAGCCAGATCGTCGAGGGCAATCACCGGCCACTCGCCGCGCTGCTCTGCGTAGTCCTCGGCCTGTGCCAGCAGGCACGCCAATGCCGTCAGCTTGGCCTGGCCGCGAGAGAGCGCGTCACGACCGGGAATGCTGTGGAAATCCACACTCCAATCGGCCCGGTGCGGCCCGACCGAGGTGTAACCGGCCTGGCGGTCACGTTCCCGTGCCAGAAGCAGGGCATCGGCCAGAGGAAGCTCATGCCGACGCCACCCCGCACTGAGTTCCAGGCCCTGGATGCCGAGCTGCGGCGCCAGGCTGGCAGCCAGCGCCACGGTGCGCTGCTGCAAGCGCTCCAGGTAGTGCTGGCGACGACTGGTCAGAGGCTCTCCGGCCTCCGCGAGCTCATGATCCCAGGTATCGAGCATCCGTGGCGGCCCGCCTTGCTTGAGCAGGGCGTTGCGCTGCTTCAGCGCACGCGAATAGCGGCGCCACAGGGACAGGAAATCAGGTTCCACGTGGAACAAGCCCCAATCGAGGAAACGGCGACGGGGTTCACCGCCTCCACTGACCAGCGCGTGGCTGCCGGGCTCGAACGTCACGACGGCCAGCGCTGCGCATAGATTGCCCAACTGGGCCACGTCCTCACCGTCCAATCGTCCCTTCCAGTCCTGGCCACTGTGGCGCAGGCCGGCCTTCCGGCGGTGCGGCGGGTGGTTCGCGCGTTGTTCGTCCCATTCGACGAAGATTTCCAGGGCTTCCTGGCCCTGGCGCACCAGACCATCGCGTACCCGGCCTCGGAAGCTCCGCCCATACGCCATCAGATGCAGGGCTTCGAGCACGCTGGTCTTGCCGGCACCGTTGTCACCGGTCAGCAGGTTCAATCCCGGCTGGGGCGACAGGTCCACCGCACTGAAGCGACGCAGTTGATGCAAGGCGAGGCGGCGGATCTGCATGGGGCGCGAAAGACCATCCGCACGAGGCGGTAGAGGGGCAGGGAATCCATCAGCTTACTGCATCGGTCAAGCCGGGCGCGGTGGCAGGCCGGTCGAGCCGAAGGTGCAGCTTCTGCACCCATCGATGGACGCGTTCCACGTGGAATGCGGATGACGCGCTCGCACGTTCCGGGCTGCAAAGGCCCGAAATTTCTTCAAATCTGCGCGAGGTTCCAGCGTGCAGGCCCTCGGATTTCGCCGATTTCGCGAGCACTGCAGGGCTACCCGCTGGACACCTCGCGGGTGGCTCCGACGGATGACCCCGCCGATTCCTTCAAATCTGCGATCCGATGCCTTGGAGGGTTCCACAGATTTCAAGAAATTCAGGACGCTCGTTCCACGCTGTCCACAGCAGGGATGTATGACTTATACACAAGGTATGGGCAATCTGTGGATAAAAAAGCCCTTTTGTTAAGCGCTCAAAACTATCCACAGGTTCCCCCCCAGCCCGAGGACCCTCTATACAAGGGGTTTCAGACTCATAAATCCCTTTAAAAACAAATAGATAATACATTTTTCCACGAAATCTGGCTCTACCATCACCACCACGCTTTAGATTTATACCCAGATTTAGAAGCTAGGATTTCCCCAAATTGCCCCCGAGCCGGTCTGTGGACAGTGCAGTTTGCAGAAGCGGAGGACCTCCTCCAGGAAGAGGATCTGCTGCTTCCAGCAGTGAAGATCAGGACAGCGAAGTGGGATATGCGAAGAACTCGCTGCCAGAACCCCAAAAACATGGAGCCCGACGAGCACTGCAAGGCGCCCCCCCGGGGTCCTGGATCCTGAGTTGCTTCGAGCAAGCGAGATCGAGTTGGTCTGGAGCCAAGCAGGGCGCGTCCGGACTTTCTCCGATCTGTTTCGACAATGCTCCACGTGGAACATAAAAAAACGCCCGGGAGGTGCCGGGCGCTTCTGGGTTCCACGTGAAACAGCGTTTCCGTCAGAGACGCAGCGGCATCACCACGTGGCGCGACTTCTCGCTGCTGGACTCACGCACCAGCGCCGAGGAGTTGGAGTCGCGCAGCTGGATGATCACTTCCTCGTCGCGCAGGGCGGAGAGGGCATCCAACAGGTAGTTCACGTTGAAGCCGATGGCCAGATCGCTGACCGTGGTGTCGGCCTCGATCTCTTCCTGGGCTTCTTCCTGTTCCGGATTGTGCGCGCTGATCTTCAGGTTGCCCGGCGAGACTTCCACGCGAATGCCGCGGTACTTCTCGTTGGACAGGATCGCAGCGCGCTGCAGCGAGGCACGCAGTGCTTCACGATCAACCTTCACTTCGCGGTCGGCGCCGATCGGGATCACCGCTTCGTAGTCCGGGAAACGGCCATCGATCAGCTTCGAAGTGAAGGTGACATCGTCGCGCTTGACGCGGACGTGGCTACGGCCAACTTCCAGCTCGATCTCGCGATCGCCGCTTTCCAGCAGGCGCTGCAGCTCGGTCACGCCCTTGCGCGGCACGATGATCTGGCGCTTGGAACCGCTGGGCTTGGCCAGGTCGGTTTCGCAAAGGGCCAGGCGATGACCGTCGGTGGCGACGGTGCGCAGCGCATCGCCGCGTAGGTCGAACAGCAGGCCGTTGAGGTAGTAGCGCACGTCCTGCTGGGCCATCGCGAACGCGGTGCGCTCGATCAGCTCCTTCAGGGTTGCTTCGCCGATGGCCACGCGCTCGGTGGCTTCCACCTCGTCCACCGACGGGAAGTCATTGGACGGCAGGGTGGCCAGGGTGAAGCGGCTGCGACCGGCCTGCACGGTGATCTTGTCACCGGTCTGCGAGACGGTGATCCGGCTGCCGTCGGGCAGGGCGCGGATGATCTCGAACAGTTTGCGGGCGGGAATGGTGGTTTCGCCGTCCTGGGCATCTTCAACCGCGATCCGCGACACCATCTCCACTTCCAGGTCGGTACCGGTCAGCGACAGCTGGCCGTTCTGCACCTGGACCAGGAAATTGGCCAGAACCGGAAGGGTCTGGCGGCGTTCGACCACGTTGACGACCTGTGCCAACGGCTTGAGAAAGGCTTCGCGCTGCAGTGTGAAACGCATGTGGTTCCGTGCCCCTATGCTTTAAAAAATGTGGAATAAATCAAAAGCTTGGTGGTGCTGGTAGAGACAGAATCGCTTGAAAACAACGCTAAGTCTTTGTAAATAAAAGAGTTTCTGGCCTCGAAACCCTCTGTATTACCGACCCCCAGAGGGTGGGGAAAGCTGTGGATAACTCCAGCGCGATTTCAAACGCCATTTTTATCCACAACGTGTCCCGCGCTTGCTACCGGATTCTGCACCGTTTTGTGCGATGACGCCTCATCGGCATCCGTGCATCATTCGCTCAGCTTCCGGATCAGCTTGTCCCAGTCCTCGCGGAGCTTGCCGTCGGTTTCCATCAGGGTCCGGATCTGGCGGCAGGCATGCAGCACCGTGGTGTGATCGCGACCGGCAAAGGCGTCGCCGATCTCGGGCAGGCTGTGCTCGGTCAGTTCCTTGGTCAGGGCCATGGCGACCTGGCGCGGGCGGGCCAGCGAGCGGGTTCGACGCTTCGACAGCAGATCCTTGATCTGCAGGCCGTAGTAGTCGGCAACGGTTTTCTGGATGTTGGGAATGCTGATCGCCTGCTGCTGGGCGCGCAGCAGGTCGCGCAGGGTTTCCTGGGCGAATTCGGTGGTGATCGCGCGGCCGGTGAAGTTGGCGCGGGCGGTCAGGGTATTGAGCGCACCTTCGAGGTCGCGCACGTTGGAGCGCATCTTCTTGGCGATCAGGAACGCAACATCATCGGGAATCTCGGCGCCACGTTCGCGCGCCTTGGCCAGCACGATCGCGGCGCGGGTCTCGAAGTCCGGCGGTTCGATCGCGACCGACAGGCCCCAGGCAAGCCGCGACTTCAGGCGCGCTTCCAGGCCTTCGACCTCGCGCGGATAGCGGTCGCAGGTCAGGATGATCTGCTGCTTGCCATCGAACAACGCGTTGAAGGTGTGGAAGAACTCTTCCTGGGTGCGGTCCTTGCCGGCGAAGAACTGGATGTCATCGATCAGCAGCGCGTCGACCTGCTGGAACTGGCGCTTGAACTGATCCATGGTCTTTTCCTGCAGGGCCCGGATCATCGCGCTGAAGAACTGTTCCGAACGCAGGTACAGCACCTTCGCGCCCGGATTGGCCTGGCGCATGGCGTTGCCGGCGGCGAACATCAGGTGGGTCTTGCCCAGGCCGGTGCCTCCGTACAGCAGCAGCGGGTTGTGCGCGCGGTCGCCCGGCTTCTGCGCTGCCTGGAAGGCGGCGGCCAGGCCCAGCTGGTTGCTGCGGCCTTCGACGAAGTTGGCGAAGGTGTAGTGATTGTCCAGATTGCCGGCAAACGGCACCTGCGGTTCGCTGGACACAGGCGCCGACGACGTGGAAACCGGCGCGTTCTGCGTCTCCACAGGGCGCGGGCGCGAGCCGATTTCAAGAAAAACGTCGCTGAAACCGGCGAAGTGAGCCAGCAGTTCGCGGATCCGGGCCAGGTACAGCTCGCGGACCTGGTCGACGATGAAGGCATTTGGTGCATACAGCACCAGGCTGTCCACGCGCAGATCGGCCTGCAGCGGCTTCAACCAGGTATGAACGTCTTCCGGCGGGAACTCCGCTTCGAGGCGCTCGAGACTACGGGACCAGGCATCCATCAGCAATAATCGTCCGGTGGCCGGTGCATGGACGCGACAAGGCGCCCAGACACAGGCCGGAAAGGGGGGAAATGGATGGCTCAGACTACCACCGAGCGCCCGCCTTCGGAATGCTTGTCCCCTACTTATTCACAAAAACATCCACAGCTATTGCACAGCCCGGTGAATTCGCGTAGTCCCCAGGGGTTGACGTGAGGGGGGAGACCTCTCTAGAATTTCCGGTTCTTTCCGTCCCATTCATACGAGAGGCCCCCAATGGCCACGAAGCGCACCTACCAGCCCAGCAACCTCAAGCGTAAGCGCGACCACGGCTTCCGTGCCCGTATGAAGACCGCTGACGGCCGCAAGATCCTGTCGCGTCGCCGCGCCAAGGGCCGCAAAGTCCTGAGCGCCTGATTGCCATGCCGCACATCGCGGCAGACGCAATCCCTTCGACAGTGAATACTGCAGACCCGCGCAAGCGATTCCCTCGCTCTGCGCGGGTTCGCACGCGTGCCGAATACTCAACGGTCTTCAACGGCGCCCGCCGTGTGTCCGATCCGCTGATGACCCTGCACTGGCTGCCGGCTGACCGGCCGGCCAGGCTGGGTCTGGCGGTTTCCCGCAAGGTCGATCCGAACGCCGTCGGGCGTAACCGGATCAAGCGCGTCCTGCGCGACATCCTGCGTCAGACACGTACCGACATCCAGCCAGGCGACTTTGTCGTCGTGGCTCGTAGTGCTGCGCGTTCCGCCAGCAACGACGAGATCCGCCAGGCCTTCCTGCGCCTGCTGCGTCGCCTGCGTGCATTGCCCACGCCGGGCGTGGACGGCACAATGCCGCCGCCTGATGGCATCGCAACTCCTTCTTTGACCGAGCCGGCATCGCGTCCCGGCCCCGCCGAGCCTGTCCGCTGATGAACCAGACCCGCGTATTCCTCATTTTTGCCTGGCTGATGGTGGCCGTGCTGCTGTGGATGGAGTGGAGCCGTGAAAAGGCTGCTCCGACCCCGGCACCAACCACCTCATCGGCCCCGGCCGCCGCACAGAGTGTTCCGGGCGCGAACCCCGGCGCCATCCCCAGCGCCCAGGTGCCGGGCGCCCCCGGCCAGGCCGCCGCACAGGCCCAGGCCAGCGCTACCCCGGCCAGCCAGCGCGTGACGGTCACCACCGACGTGCTGCGCCTGGTGCTCGACGGCGGCCGCGTGCTCGACGCCGAGCTGCTGCAGTTCCCGCAGACCAAGGACGAAGGCAGTCCGCCGGTCCGCCTGCTGACCGAAGACCCCGCCCACCCCTACAGCGCGATCAGTGGCTGGGCCAGCGAAGACAAGAACACCCCGGTTCCCGGCGCCGACGGCTTCAAGCTGGTGGGTGACACCACCGACTTCGTGCTGGCCAAAGGCCAGAACGAACTGCAGATCCCGTTCGTGTGGACCGCCGACAACGGCGTGACCATCAAGCGCACCCTGACCGTCTCGCGCAACGAGTACGCCGTGCGCTTCAAGGACGAAGTCAGCAACGCCGGCACCGCGCCGTGGAACGGCTACGTCTACCGCACCCTGGACCGCACCCCGACCATCCTGTCGCGGAGCATGACCAACCCGGATTCCTTCAGCTTCAACGGTGCCACCTGGTACGACAATGACAAGAAGTACCAGCGTCGTGCGTTCAAGGACTACCTGGAAGACGGCACGCTGAACCAGAACATCACCGGCGGCTGGCTGGCGATGCTGCAGCACCACTTCTTCACCGCCTGGATCCCGCAGAAGGACCAGACCGCACACTACGTGCTCTCGCAGGTGGCCGGTCGTGACCTGATCGAAGCGCGTGGCCCGGCCTTCACCGTGGCGCCGGGCCAGTCGACCAGCACCGAAGCCCGCCTGTGGGTCGGCCCGAAGCTGGTCAACCTGATCGCCAAGGAAGATGTGCCGGGCCTGGACCGCGTGGTCGACTACAGCCGCTTCTCGATGATGGCGGTGATCGGCCAGGGCCTGTTCTGGGTGCTCAACCAGGTGCACAAGCTGGTCGGGAACTGGGGCTGGGCGATCGTCGGGCTGGTGGTGCTGCTGAAGCTGGTGCTGTACCCGCTGTCGGCAACCCAGTACAAGAGCGGCGCCAAGATGCGTCGTTTCCAGCCGCGCATCGCGCAGCTGAAGGAACGCTATGGCGATGACCGCCAGAAGTTCCAGACCGCGATGATGGAGCTGTACAAGAAGGAAAAGATCAATCCGATGGGCGGCTGCCTGCCGATCCTCATCCAGATGCCGATCTTCTTCGCCCTGTACTGGGTGCTGGTGGAATCGGTCGAACTGCGCCAGGCGCCCTGGTTCGGCTGGATCCAGGACCTGACCGCACGCGACCCGTACTTCATCCTGCCGGTCATCAACGTGGCAGTGATGTGGTTCACCCAGAAGCTGACCCCGGCACCGGGCATGGACCCGATGCAGCAGAAGATGATGCAGTTCATGCCGCTGGTGTTCGGCGTCATGATGGCCTTCATGCCGTCCGGCCTGGTCCTGTACTGGGTGGTCAACGGCGGCCTGGGCCTGCTGCAGCAGTGGTGGATGACCAAGCGCCATGGCGGCGAGCCGGTCCCGGCCACCACCGCTCCGGCCCCGGTCAAGAAGAAGTAATCGGTAGAGCCGGCCGCTGGCCGGCTGACCCAGCAAAAGCCCGCCGCAAGGCGGGCTTTTCGCATGCGGCGGTAGAATCGCCGGCACATCGTCCCTCCCGCCCTCGAGTCCGCCATGTCGCGTGCGTCGTCGTTCCGCCTGTTCCTGCCCTCGCTGTTGTTGACCCTGGTCGTTGCCGGTTGTGGCGACAAGGATGCGAAGGCGCCGGCGACCACCGTCACCCAGGCGAGCGCGCAGGCCGCGGCCGCCGCCGATCCCGCGGCCGCACCGATGCTGGTGGCCCTGCAGAAACAGCTCGACGGTTACCGCCGGATCATCGTGCTGCTGGCAGACGAGGAACAGCAGTCGGCCGCCGACCGCGGCACCTCCACGCGTGTGGGCCAGCAGCTGTTCCACGATGGCCTGGAACAGCGCACGGCGATCGCCGCGCAGTTCGACACCCTGCTGCGCGGCTCCAGCCCGCAGCGCTTCGCCACCCTCGGCACCGTGCTGGACTACATCGAGTCGGCGCCGGAACTGTTCGACGCCGACCGCCTGGCCTTTCGCGAAGTACTGCGTGATCTGCATGAGCGGGTCAGCACCGATTCCTCGCTGCCGGCGGTGAAGCTGCACCAGCGCATCGGCGAGGACCTGGAGGCGCTCGATGAGATCGAGCGCAACTACAACCAGGAACTGACCCGCATCTTCAGCCGCTTCGAGCGCACCCGCGCCATCGCGCTGAAGCGCGAGAAGTGGGAGGACTACATCGCCCACCTGCACAAGGACTACAGCCGCGAAGCGATCCTGCGCGACTACGGCGTGATCGAGCCGTACCCGATGTCGATGAAGGACAGCGACCGCGAGATCTTCGGCCGCGACCTGCCGGCCAAGACCGTGGTGCTGACTTTCGACGACGGTCCGCACAAGGCCTATACCGATGAAGTGGTGGCCATCCTCAAGCGCTATGACGTGCCGGGTGTCTTCTTCGAAGTGGGCCGCAACCTGGGCAAGGTCGAGGCCGACGGCAAGGTCAGCCTCGGCCCGATGGCGAAGATCAGCCGCAACCTGATGGAAGAAGGCTATGCGGTCGGCAACCACAGCCTGACCCACGCCCAACTGTCGCGCACCACCGGTGACGCGCTGCGCCAGCAGGTGCTCGACACCGACACGCTGCTGAAGGATGTCGACAGCAAGCGCGCGCCGCTGTTCCGCTTCCCCTATGGCGCGCGCAACGCCGAAGGCCTGCAGCTGCTCAACGAGGCCGGACTGAAGTCGATCATGTGGAACATCGATTCGATGGACTGGGCCGACCCGGTGCCGGAATCGATCGTGCAGCGCGTGCTGGACCAGGTGAACAAGGAACAGCGCGGCATCATCCTGTTCCACGACATCCACGATCGTGCGGTAAAGGCACTGCCGCAGATCCTCGACCGGCTGATCGCCGATGGCTACCAGTTCGCCGGCTGGAACGGCCGCGACTTCACCGTCGCCCGTGCGCGCAAGGGCGATACCGGTGCCGCGACCGTCACCACCGGCTACGAGAAGTCGTGGGCGATCGTGGTCGGCATCGACAACTACGCCAAGTGGCCGAAGCTGGAATACGCCAGCCACGACGCGCAGGCGGTGGCCGATACCCTGACCGGGCAGTTCGGCTTCCCGTCCTCGCAGGTGATCGTGCTGAAGAACGAGCAGGCCACCCGAAACAACATCCTGGCCGCCTTCCACGACCGCCTGGCCGATGACCGCACTGGCAGGAACGACCGCGTGTTCGTGTTCTTCGCCGGCCACGGCGCGACCCGCCAGCTCGCCTCAGGGCGCGACCTCGGCTACATCATCCCGGTTGATTCGGACCCGAAGGAATTCGCTACCGATGCCATCGCGATGACCGATATCCAGAACATCGCCGAGAGCATGCAGGCCAAGCACGTGATGTTCGTGATGGATGCCTGCTACAGCGGCCTGGGCCTGACCCGTGGCGGCCCGTCGTCGTCGTCGTTCCTGCGCGAGAACGCGCGTCGCAGCGCGCGGCAGATGCTGACCGCCGGTGGCGCCGACCAGCAGGTGGCCGATGCCGGCCCCAACGGCCACTCGGTGTTCACCTGGGTGCTGCTGCAGGCGCTGGCCGGCAAGGGTGACCTCAACGGCGACGGCCTGATCACCGGTACCGAGCTGGCCGCCTACGTGGCGCCGGCCGTATCGGCGGTCTCGCACCAGACCCCGGCCTTCGGCAGCCTGCCCGGTTCGCAGGGCGGCGAGTTCGTGTTCCAGGTGCCGGACAGCCAGGAATTCCTCAATGCCGATACGCGCCAGCTGACCGCCGATGCAATCGCACTGAACAACAAGGTGGATGCCGCCAGCGAGGCCAAGGGCAGCCAGGCGCCGGTGACGGTGGCTGACCTGCAGGGCGGCAAGGCCAAGCTGGTAGTGCCCTCCGCCGGCCCGGCGTCCGACCGCCAGCGCGCGCAGCAGGCCAACGACCGTGGCCTTCAGCTGTACCGCGAGAAGCAGTACGACGAGGCAGTCGCGCAGTTCACCGAAGCACTGAAGCTGCGTCCGGACTTTGCCCAGGCCGCCAACAACCTCGGTTTCGTCTACTACCGCCAGCAGCGCTATGCCGAAGCGGCGCGCTGGCTGGAGAACACGCTGAAGATCGACCCATCGCGCGCCGTGGCCTATCTCAACCTGGGTGATGCCTACTTCAACGCCGGCGACAAGGCCAAGGCGAAGCAGGCCTACACCACCTACCTGGCGCTGCAGCCGCAGGGCAGCGGTGCCGCGCAGGCACGCACGCAGCTGGAGAAGCTCTGAGCCATGAACGACGCGATCCGCACCGACACCATTGTGGCCATCGCCAGTGCCCCCGGCGCGGGTGGTGTCGGCCTGTTGCGCCTGTCCGGTCCGCGCGCTGCGGCGATTGCCAATGCGCTGGGGGCGCCCGCGCTGCGGCCGCGCCACGCGCACTACGCGCGCCTGCGTGATGCCGACGGCGAGGTCATCGACGATGGCATCGTGCTGTGGTTCCCGGCACCGAACAGCTTCACCGGCGAAGAGGTGGTGGAACTGCAGGGCCACGGCAGTCCGGTGCTGCTGCAGCAACTGGTCGCGCGCTGCATCGCGCTCGGCGCGCGCCAGGCGCGGCCTGGCGAGTTCAGCGAACGCGCGTTCCTCAACGGCAAGCTCGACCTGGCCCAGGCTGAGGCCATCGCTGACCTGATCGCCGCCGGCGACAACCGTGCCGCACGCGCTGCACGACGCTCGCTGGATGGCGTGTTCTCGCGCCGCATCGAGGCCGTGGTCGATCAGCTGGTGCTGCTGCGCATCCACGTGGAAGCGGCCATCGACTTTGCCGACGAACCGCTGGATACGCTTGGTGGCGCACAGGTGCGGCGCGGGCTGGAACAGGCGCGCAGCGACTTGGCCCTGCTGCGCCGCGATGCCGAACGCGGTCGCCGCCTGCGCGATGGCCTGCATGCGGTGCTGGTCGGTCCGCCCAATGCCGGAAAGAGCTCATTGCTCAATGCGCTGGCCGGCAGTGAACGCGCCATCGTCACCGACATCGCCGGCACCACCCGCGACACGCTTCGCGAGACGATCCGCCTGGACGGGCTGGAACTGACCCTGGTCGATACCGCTGGCCTGCGCGACGGCGGCGACGCCATCGAACGCGAAGGCATGCGCCGCGCCCATGTGGAAATCGAGCGCACCGACCTGGCGCTGATCGTGCTGGATGCGCGCGATCCGGCGACCGGCGAAGCGGCGCTGGGCGAGGCCGTGGCAGCGGTGCCGCACAAGGTCTACATCCACAACAAGTCGGACCTGCTGGATGCGCTGCCGATGCTGGACGACCCGGACCGTGTGTTCGTCTCGGCTGCGACCGGTGCCGGCCTGGAGGATCTGCACGCGCGCCTGCGTTTGATCGCTTCGGCCGGGGCAGGGGAGCAGGCGGATGGCGAGTTCTCCGCGCGCACGCGGCATGTGGATGCAATCGAGCGTGCGCAGGAGCACGCGCAGCGCGCCGACGGCGAGCTGGCGCACGAGCACCTGGAGCTGGCCGCCGAGGAACTGCGGCTGGCGCATGACGCGCTGGGCGAGATCACCGGGCAGATGAGTGCGGATGATCTGCTGGGAAGGATCTTCTCCAGTTTCTGCATCGGCAAGTAACTGTAGAGCCGAGCCCATGCTCGGCTGCTCTACCCGTCAGCCGAGCATGGGCTCGGCTCTACAGGTGCGGGCTTCCCCCACCTGTCACATTGCCGCCGCATACTGACGGCCATCACATACCGCTTGGGGAAGTCGCAGTGAAGTCGTGGGGTTGTGCGTTGCTGTTGTCGCTGGCCGTGGCACCATCGGTGGCCATGAGTGCTGAATCCTCCACCTCGGCCGCGCACAAGGTGTCGGTCTATGGCCATCGCGGGGCGAGCGCGTTGCTACCCGAGCACACCCTGGCCGCCTATGCGCAGGCGATCGCCGATGGCGCCGACTACATCGAGCCGGACCTGGTGATGACCAGGGACGGAATGATGGTGGCCCGCCACGAGAACGAGATCAGCGGCACCACTGATGTGGCCTCGCATCCGGAGTTCGCCAGCCGCCGCACCAGCAAGGTCATCGACGGGCAGAAGGTCGACGGCTGGTTCACCGAAGACTTCACCCTGGCCGAGCTGAAGACCCTGTACGCGCGCGAGCGCCTGCCGGAACTGCGCAGCACCGCCTATGACGGCCAGTTCCGCATCGCCAGCCTGGACGAGATCCTGGCCTTCCTGGTGCAGCAGGCCGGGCGTGCCAACCGTGGCATCGGCCTGGTGCCGGAGATCAAGCACCCGACCTACTTCCAGTCGATCGGCCTGCCGATGGAAGACAAGCTGCTGGCCGCGCTGCGCGGCAACGCCTATACCAACGTCGGCCCGGTCACCATCCAGTCGTTCGAGACCGCCAACCTGCGCTACCTGCGCGGCAAGATCCCGCGCGGCAGCAACATCCGCCTGCTGCAACTGCTGTGGAAGGGCGGCACCCAGCCGGCCGACATCGCCAAGGCCGGTGGCACGCTGACCTACGCGCAGATGATGACCCCGGCCGGACTGAAGGACATCGCCAGCTACGCCGACGGCATCGGCCCGGAACTGCGCTCGATCATTCCGCTGGATGCCAAGGGCGCGCTGAGCACTCCGACCACGCTGGTACAGGACGCACATGCAGTGGGGCTGATGGTGATTCCGTACACCTTCCGTCCGGAGAACCACTTCCAGGCCAGCAACCTGCGCAAGGGCGCCGACACCGCGCGCAATCCCGAAGGTTCGATTGCCGAGATGCACGCCTATCTGGCGACCGGCATCGATGCGTTCTTCACCGATGATCCGGCGCTGGGCCGGCAGGCGGTGGATGGCATGGGCGCGGCGGCCCCTCGCTTCAACCGCGCGGTTCGTCCGGCCGGCGGAACGGAATCACCACGTAGTCCTGGCCCTCGCGCGGCTGCCACAGCACCGGCACGCGCTGTGGCGACGGCGGCTCCAGCTCGTCGTCGGCCAGCGGTTCTGCCTCGTCTTCTTCGTCTTCCCAGCTGTAGCGCGGGCGCGGCGGCAGCGGGTCGGCGTTGCGGAACAGCAGCGCGGCGATGATGCCGGCGAAGGCGCCGCCCATGTGCGACTGCCAGGACACGCCATCGGCGTGTGGCAGGATGGTCATCAGCATGCCGCCGTAGAACAGCATGCCGATCAGGCCGGTGGCGATGGCGGTGCGGTCGCGGCGCAGCAGGCCCAGGCTGGCCAGCAGGAACATCAGGCCGTGGGTCACGCCGCTGGCGCCCAGGTGCACGCTGCCCGGATTGCCCAGCATCCACGCGCCGATGCCCGAGCCCAGCCACAGCAGGGGCAGGGCGCGTACGGTTGCTTTCGGGTAGACACTTCCAGCCAGCGTGCCCAGGATCAGGATCGCGATGCTGTTGGCGGCGATATGCTCGACCGAGGCATGCAGCATCGGCCCACCGATCAGGCCAAGCAGGCCCTTGGCTTCCAGCGGTGCGACCGCCCACGGCCGCCAGTCGAAGGTGCCCTGCAGGGCGAACACGGCCACCAGCACCAGCACAGCGGCAAGGCTGAGATTGAACGCCCGCAGGATGCGCGAGCGGTCATCGCGAGGGGCCGGCACGTCGCCGGCGGGCAGGGGCGCGTTGTTGTCCATACCTCAGCAATGGCGGTGACTGGCGCGAAACCAAGGCCACCGCTGCGGGAGAGTGGGTGCGGCCGGCGGGACAATCCCGCCGGCCGGCCATGATCAGGCGTGGCCGGAGCCTTCCTTCGGCGGGTACTTCAGGCTCAGTACCACGGTGGCGGCGATGATGACCGCGACCACGCCCAGCGACACCGGGGTCGGGATCTTGAACAGGTCGATGATCATCATCTTGATGCCGATGAAGCCCAGCACCAGCGCCAGGCCATACGGCAGCAGGTGGAAGCGGTCGGCCATGCCGGCCAGCAGGAAGAACATCGCGCGCAGGCCCAGCACCGCGAACACGTTGGAGGTGAGCACGATGAACGGGTCCGTGGTGATCGCGAAGATCGCCGGGATGCTGTCCACCGCGAAGATCACGTCGGTGACCGCGATCAGGATCAGCACCGCGAACAGCGGGGTGAACCAGCGCACGCCGTCGCGCTTCACGCTCAGCGCGTTGCCGGCGTAGTCCGGCAGCAGGCGCAGGTGCTTGCGCATCCAGCGCAGGGCCGGGTTGGTCTCCAGGTCCGGCTCCTGGCCGGCGGCAAACCACATTTTCCAACCGGTGAAGAGCAGGAAAGCACCGAATACGTAGAGCAGCCAATGGAACTGGCTGATCAGCACGCTGCCGGCGAAGATCATGATCGTACGCAGCACGATCGCACCCAGAATGCCGATGATCAGCACCTTCTGGCGCTGCTCATCCGGCACCGCGAAGTAGCTCATGATCATCAGGAACACGAAGATGTTGTCGACCGCCAGCGCCTTCTCGACCAGGTAGCCGGTCAGGAATTCGAGGCCGACCTTGTTCGCTACCACCTGGCCGGCGGTCTCATTCAGGTAGTACCAGAGGCCGGCATTGAACAGCAGGGCCAGCGCGACCCAGCCGATGGACCACCACAGGGCCTCCTTGAAGGTGACCTTGTGCGGTCCACCATGGCGCATCAACACGAGGTCGACCAGCAGGGCGATGACCACCACCGCTGCGAAGCCGCCCCACAACCACACGTTACCGATCGTCTGCATTGGGAATGTCCGTTGGAAAGATGAATGCCAGGCCGGACGGCGAGGATCTGCAACGGAGGATCGGGAGGGGGATCCAGGGACAGAGCTTCGCCAGTACGGCGAAGGTCTCGCTCGCAGTTCCAGTCGGCTGGAACTGCCGTTGCACCGGAGCCTGCGGGCTCGAAATGACGGCGACAACGTCTGGGAGCTACTCCCCTTCTGCTGCCGATTCTGCGGCCTGGCCGGGCCGCCGTCAAATGCCGCGCCGGGCCCTGGATTTCCGGCCCCCGGTGCCCCCCGGCTACAATGACCGGATGAATACCCCCCTTCCGATTGTCCGCCTCAAGAATGCGTGGCGTTCCAGCCACCCGTGGATCTTCCAGAAACTGGTCGAGAAGCCGACCGTCCGGCCCAAGCCCGGTTCCATCGTCGACGTGGTCGGCATCGATGGCGAGTTCATTGGCCGCGGGTTCTACAACGGGCACTCGCGCATTGCCGTGCGCATCCTTGAGACCGACCAGAACGTGCCGGTCGATGCCGGCTGGTTCTCGCGCAAGATCGCCCAGGCGGTGTCGCTGCGCCGTGAGGTGCTGAACCTCGACGCGGTCTCCGACGCCTGGCGCGTGGTGCACAGCGAAGGCGACGGCCTGTCCGGCCTGGTGGTGGATCGCTACGGCGACCTGGTGGTGGTCGAGTTCTTCGCCGCCGGCATGTTCCGCCACCGCGAATGGATCTACGACGCCCTGCGCGAGCAGTTCCCGGGCTGCCGTTTCCACAGCTTCGCCGACGAACACGTGCAGAAGCAGGAGAGCTTCGACTTCCACGGCAACACCACCACCGACGCGGCGGTGATCACCGAGTACGGCATCAAGTTCCGCGCCGACCCGGCCGGTGCACACAAGACCGGCTTCTTCGCCGACCAGCGCGAGAACCGCGAGTGGCTGAGCCAGCAGGTGGAAGGCAAGAGCGTTCTGGACCTGTGCTGCAACACCGGTGGCTTCGCCGTGTACGCAGCAGCGCGTGGTGCCTCGGAAGTGGTCGGCATCGACATTGATGAGGACGTCATCCAGATCGCCAAGGGCAATTCGCGCCTGAACAACGTGCGCCCGAAGTTCATCCAGTCCGATATCTTCCCGTGGCTGCGCGACGCCGCCAACCGCGGTGAGCAGTACGACGTGGTGATCCTGGACCCGGCGAAGATGACCCGCGACCGCGACCAGGTCATCACCGCACTGAAGAAGTACCTGGACATGAACAAGCTGGCGCTTGGCGTGGTGAAGCCGGGCGGCCTGTTCGCCACGTTTTCCTGCACCGGCCTGGTGGCCGAGGACCAGTTCCTCGACATGCTGCGCCGCGCGGCCTATTTCTCCGGCCGCACGATCCAGATCCTGAAGGTCGCCGGCGCCGGCCCGGACCATCCGTTCATGGCCCACGTGCAGGAATCGCGTTACCTGAAGGCCGTGTTCTGCCGCGTGGTGGATTGACCGCGTGACGCTGTAGAGCCGAGCCCATGCTCGGCTGATCTGCCTGACAGCCTCAAGATCCGCCGGGCGTGGCCCGGCGCTACCCAATGCGCGGCCGCAGCGCTATGGTCGGGCTCTTCCCAACACCGGTGAGAGCCCATGCCATCGTTGCGCCACCTGTCCTTCGTGCTTGCCGTGGCGCTGTGCGCGCCACTGTCCGCCCACGCCATCGAGTTCAGCACGCAGGAGCTGGCCCGCGCCAAGGCCCTGCAGCAGCGCCTGGTCACGCTCGACAGCCATCTGGATACGCCGGCCAATTTCGGCCGCACCGGCTTCGACATCGAACAGCGCCACGACCGCAACGCACTCTCGCAGGTGGACTACCCGCGCATGGTCGAAGGCGCGCTGGACGGCGGGTTCTGGGCGATCTACACCGACCAGGGCGACCGCAGCCCCGCCGCTCACCTGGCCGAACGTGACCACGGGTTGCAGCGGTTGCTGGAAATACGCGAGATGCTGGCCGCCAACCCCGAGCGGTTCGCGCTGGCACTGACCGCCGATGACGCGGCGCGGATCAAGGCGGCCGGCAAGCGTGTGGTCTACATCAGCATGGAAAACGCCAGCCCGCTGGTGGCCGATCCCAGCCTGCTCTCGTTCTACCACCGCGCCGGCCTGCGCCTGCTCAGCACCGTGCACTTTGCCAACAACGAGTTCGCCGATTCGGCCACCGATCCCAAGGGTGCGGAATGGAAAGGACTTAGCCCGGCCGGCAAGGAGCTGGTGCGGCAGGCGGTGAAGCTGGGCATCGTGATCGACCAGTCACATGCATCGGATGCGGTGTTCGACGATCTGCTGGCAATGATGCCGGTACCATTCGTGCTGTCGCACAGCTCGGCCAAGGCGGTCTACGACCACCCGCGCAATCTCGACGACGCGCGCCTGCGCAAGCTGGCCAAAGCCGGCGGCGTGATCCAGGTGAACGCCTATGGCGGCTACCTGATCGACACCGCGAAGACGCCCGAGCGCAAACAGGCCGAGGAAGCGCTGAGCAAGCAGCTGGGCGGCTGGGAAGGCATGGGCATCGAACAAGGCGTTGCCCTGCTGAAGGCCGAACAGGCACTGGACCACGAGCACCCGGTGCGGCACGCCAGCCTGGACGACTTCTTCGCCCACTTCGACCACATCCTCACGGTGGTCGGCCCTGAGCACGCGGGCATCGGCCTGGACTGGGATGGTGGTGGCGGACTGAGTGACCTGCCCGATGTCAGCCAGCTGCCGAAGATCACCGCGTGGCTGCTGCGCAAGGGCTATACCGAGAAGCAGATCGCCGGCATCTGGGGCGGCAACCTGCTGCGGGTGATGCGCCAGGCGCAGGACTACGCCGCAAAGCAGGGCGGTTGAAACGCCCTGCGGTGGTGCCGGCCAGCGGCCGGCAC
>NZ_JAPTFO010000149.1:0-3823 GCF_030985515.1 Stenotrophomonas sp. Sm10 | reverse complement strand
GCTAAAGGAGTTTATCCAAGTAAAGAAAGTGATGTTAATGCTGATGGACGTCTTGCGCAAGCGGGATATAATCCAAAAGATTGGGTTAACTTAGACGAAAAAGGGAAACCTACTGCATATGGAACAAATACATTCGGTGCTAACGTTACATCAATGGGTTCTAAAAACTCATTGCCAATAGCTCTTTCTCAAAACGTTAAGACATTATCGATGTACTTGAACTCTGCAGGAGCGCAGGCAGGAACAATCGGATTCATGATTTATGATGGAGGAGATGCTCCGCAATCTTACGGTTCTGTACAACATATTATCGGGGACTTTAACAAAGAAGTTATTAAAGATGGAGTTAAAACTCAGGTAACAGCTACTCAGCCATATCTAGGTAATGTTAAAGGAGACCCAGATTTCCGTTCAACTAAAACTGACCCTTCAGGTGGATGGGTACTTGATGATTTAATCACATCAGAAAAATATAAAGAGACACCATTAGAATCAGGAAAAACAATTGTAACAACAGATAAGGGTGTAACAGGTAAATACTTATTATTACCAAATGGTAATGCTGTAATTGAAAAAGCTGATAACACACGTGTACTTTTAAATCAAGGTGATGTTATTGAGATGGCGAACCCAGTATCTAAGCTTCCGATTCGTGGAGTTTATAACCACACAACAGGTGCTTTAGGTGAAGGTACTCTTGGAGATGAAGGAGAAAGCCAACTTCTTGATCCAGCGGTAGCAACTGAGTACAAATTACGTCAAGCCCAAGGTAATGAATATGTCCTTGAAGGTGTTCGTGCTAACCTAGGTGTTAATAATGATAAAGCTTATATCCGTGGATGGGTAGACTTCAACAACAACGGTAAATTTGATCTTAATGAATCTTCAGAAATCGTAGAAGTTAACCAAAATGGAACTTACAATATTAAATTCAAAAACACGCCACAATTACTAGATACCTCAGCAGATAGCTTAGGAGTACGTTTACGTATTTCATTAACAAAAGATGAGATTCTAGAACCAACAGGTGTGGCATCATCAGGGGAAGTAGAGGATTTCCAAACACATGTAGTTCACATGCCACGTGGTACTAGACATGAGACAAAAGATTATCAAGGTCGAGAACAAACAGTTACACTACCAACTAATGCGATGTTCATAGCTAATGGTAAAAATAAAGATTCTAAATTTACAAAATGGGCGCAAATTGAAAATGAGAATTTATCGCCGAAAATAGTTCTAACTGATAAGCAAGTCGCGTCAGAAGAAGCTATTGCTGATAAGTCTGGATTACCTGCAAATTATCGTGTAGACTCTACAGGCAAGGTTCATGTAGAACGAAATGGTGCCACTGTATATTCAGGAGAATATGTAACAGTAAAAGATAAAAATAATAAAGTTTTGGGTAAAGGACTTAAAGTTACAAACCCATTAACTGGGAAAACAGAATATTTATTAAGTGAGTACACAGAATATGATACTGCAGGAAATGAAGTAGGTACATATAAAGTTAATCCTGCTAATGAAGGTAAAAATACTTCTGTAGGAAATGGATTATATGAAACTACATTAACATTTAAACCTAACAAATCTTATGTTGGAACAGCAAAAGGTATTGCTGTACGTGCATGGGATGATAATAATAATTCAACTGGATGGGAAGCTAATAATGATACAATTGAGGCTTCTAAAACATCTACTACATTAGCAGAAAAAGATAAGGTTCTTGAAAATACAAACAATGGAAATAATGGTTATAAAACAATGGATACTAGTTATATTCCAACTGTTATTGATGTGAGACCAATAGGTGAAGATACTACAACTACTGATGTTCAAGGTAAAAAACAAAGTGCTAGACCTCAAATCCCAGTATATGGAACAGTGGAAACTGAAACAGGAGATAAGATTACAGATTCTAGGTATGCTGATGAATTCGAAATCATAGATAAGAATAAGAGTATAAAATTAGCGGATACTTTAGAAAGTAATAAATCTTCATACGATAAAGATACTGAAGTAAGTAAGGCTACTACATTAACACTTGCTGATGGTAAGGTGGTTACGTATACTCCTGATAAAGATAAATTACCAGCGCGTGCGAAAATTGCTGAAGATGCAGATGTGGTAGTAACAGGTACAGGTTCTGTTGTAGTAAATAATGTTCGACTTGTTACTGGAAAAACTATCCCAGCGGGAGCTAGTCCAGTTGATCCTCATCCTGTTACAGCAGACACAGTTGTTACTCTAGCTAACGGTACAGAGACTACTATTTCTGCCGGAGGAAGAATTCCAGCAGGAGCTAAACTTAAAAATCCATTAGTAACAACGGCGAATAATACATGGAATAATGTCACATATAATACAGGTGATACTATACCGCGAGAATCAGGTAATAAAATTTCTACCCTAGCTAAAGAAATAGCTATTAGTCAAATTGTAGGAAAAGGAGATGTTGTAAAAGTTGACGGTAAATATCGTGCAACTAACACGATTCCAGCGGGTACTAAAGTCAAGAGAATATTACCGTTAAATCAAGTTATATTACCAAGTGCAACACATCTTGATCCTACAACAGGAGCAATAACAGAGGTTCCACGTAGTTATGACCTGGCAAACACTAACGATTCTAAAGTAACAATCACAGGTGAAGGGGTATACGAACTTGTGAAAGATGCAAGTGGAAAACCAACAGGTGAAGTTACATTTACACCAGAACCTGGATTTGTAGGAAGAGGAACAGGTGTAGATTTAGTACAACCAGATATAGACTATAATGATGTTGTAGCAAATGATAAAGTTACAGAAAAATATGGTACTGATTACGGTAGAGCAAAATACACACCAATAGTAACACCAGTTACAGAAGCGTCAATTACACGTACAATTCACTATGTGTATGAGAGTGATAATGATGCAACAGCTACTAGTCAAGCTTCTTATAAAAATAATGATCCAATTTTATCGATCAATAATGAACCAGTAACACGTTCTCAAACTTTAAACTATACTCGTACATATAAAATGTTTGATGAAGATGGTGTATTAGACCAACCGATGGTAACTGCGAATACAGTTAGAGATGTGAATGGTACAGAATACACAGCAGGAACTGAAATACCTAAAGGTACTAAATTCTCTCAAGGAACATTGATTATTTCCGATTGGAAACATGGAGAAAATAACGAAGAGATGAATAGTATAGTTTCTCCTACTGTAAAAGGTTATACAGCGAATGTTGTAACTTTAGAATACAATGCTCCAAATGCAACAGGAGAAATGGCTCATATTAAAGATACTAAGGAAATTGGTACTTATAAACCGATTGATAGAAATACAAAAGATGTCGGAACGTATAAACCAGCTTCTTCTGCAATAAGATCAGACGACAAAGATAACTTTGATATGTATGTTGTTTACAAAGCTGATACCCAAAAAGCCAAAGTAACCTACATCGACTTAGACGCAACAGGTGATGCTCGTATTCTTGAAGTTCAAACAGCAGCAACTGCTCCTGCTACGGGTGCGGATGCGAAAACAACTTACGGGGTTACAACACTTCAAGGTAAATCTCATACGAAGATTCCTTACCTAACAGCTGACACAATCAAGAAATATGAAGACCTTGGTTATGAATTAGTAACTGATGACTATACAAATAATACTCAAGGTACAGCTATTGAAGGTGGACGTAAGTTCGATGACGATAAAGATGTAGACCAAGCGTTCAATGTTTACCTACGTCATAAAAAAGTTCTTCGTCAAATTAAAGATACTCAAGAAGTAACACGTACAATCGAATACAAATATGCAAGTACAGATG
>NZ_JAPTFO010000148.1:0-3870 GCF_030985515.1 Stenotrophomonas sp. Sm10 | reverse complement strand
GCTTACATGGACGTACTTGCAGCGCCCCCCGCAGCCGGACCCACCCCGCCACCCCACGGATAGCCGCCTTTGCTTCTGAGGTTGCCGGCCAGCGGCCGGCACTACCGCGGGTGCCGGGCGCAGCCCGGCCGTGCGCACCCTCACCGGCCGTGCGGGTCGGGCCGGTGATGCACGTACTCGACCACCGTGCCATCGGGATGCACCGCGTTGAACGCCGCCCCGGTCGGTACCACCTGCAACGGGAAGATGATCTCGGCGCCAGCCGCGACCAGTTTGTCGTGATAGGGCCGAACGTCATCGACCAGCAGTGTCCCCGTGGTCGAAGTGAACGGCGCCAGCGCCGCCTCGCTGCCCTCGATCAACAGGAACGCACCGACCATCGCCAGGCGCAGCCCGGCCTCCGGAAACGGGAAGCCCGCATCGGCCACCACGCCCTGCAGCTGCTCGTAGAAGGCCACGCTGCGCTCCAGCTCGCCCGGAGCCACGAACACCCGGATCAGCACGCGCGGCGCGCGCTGGCTGGAGGTATCACAGCGGTCGCGCCAGAGATGATCGAAGTCGCGATGTACGGTCATG
Source organism: Stenotrophomonas sp. Sm10 (assembly GCF_030985515.1). Classification (NCBI taxonomy): domain Bacteria; kingdom Pseudomonadati; phylum Pseudomonadota; class Gammaproteobacteria; order Lysobacterales; family Lysobacteraceae; genus Stenotrophomonas; species Stenotrophomonas sp. Sm10. Next base: position 3,294 of record NZ_JAPTFO010000148.1, on the reverse strand, counting down.
GGCTCGATTCGTGGCCAAGGATCTCCATTATCAGCAGCCTCGCGCGGCGCGCTGATGACCACCAGTGATGGCCTGATAACCATTGGCCGGGTTGCCCCTGTGACTTAGGTCCTGTTGACAGGTGTGAACGCCCTCGCACAATCTTCACAGGATTGGGTCGCCCTGCGCGGCCCGGGCAGGCAGGTTGTCACGCCGGGAGGAGGGTCCCGCGCGCAGACCGGCCCGCCCTTCGGCCTGCGGGACGTTGCCCGGCAACCCCTGCGCGGCATGAACGCTGCACCCTTCGGCGGCACTTTCCCTGGACCGATTGCCTTGGCAACGGAATTACGCCTGCCGATGAAAACGTTTACAAAACCGCTTGCACTGTCTCTGGCCCTGTCTGCCGCACTGGCCGCTCCGGCCTGGGCCGACCCCGCCGCGTTCACTGTGCTGACCCTGGAACAGGCGCCCAACGCCGAGGCGATGCCGGCCCTGGCGGCGCAACTGAAGAGCCTGAAGGTGGACGCGGTGAGCGTGCGCCAGGTGCAGCGCGGCATCGGCCAGGTCGATCCGCTGCAGGTGCTGGCCGACGGCCTGGGCTATGAATACCGCTTCGTTGCCGCCGGCAAGGACGACGGCCAGACCCAGCGCGGCCAGGCCGTGCTGACCCGGCTGCCGATCGCCGCCGAATCCGGCCCCGACCAGCCAGGCCTGAACTACCTGCGCTTGGACGATGGCCGCCATACCGTGGCGGTCTATACCGATGCCGGTGCAGGTGCGGTGCAGCTGCCGGCGCTGGTCACCCGTTCGCGGTTGGGCGCCCCGGCGGTGCTGCTCGGCGCAGTGGCCGGTGAATCGGCCAAGGCCGCAGGCTTCGATCCGGCGCGTGTGGCGCTGGAAGCCGATGCCAGCTATTTCAGCGACGGCTTCCAGGCCGCCAGCAGCGCACCGTTCAAGATGGAGGGCAGCACCCTGCGCGCCACCCTGCTGACCCTGGCCTATGCCCCCGACAAGCACGGCGAAAAGCCATGGATGGACACCGCCCTCAACGCCGATGCGCGCGCTGCGCTGCTGCTGAAGGCGATGACCGAGGATGAGAAGTTCCAGATGCTGCACAGCTACTTCGGGCTGGGCAAAGACGGTGGCCCGCTGCCGGAAGGTGCGGTCGGTTCGGCCGGCTTCGTGCCGGGCGTACCGCGGCTGGGCATCCCGTCGCAGCAGTCGGCCGATGCCGGTGTCGGCGTGACCAATCCGGGCGGCATCCGCCCGGGCGATTTCGCCACCGCAATGCCGTCCGGCCCATCCACCGCCTCCAGCTGGAACCGCGAAGTCGCCTTCGCCGGCGGCGCGACCATGGGCCGCGAGGCATGGCAGCAGCGCTTCAACATCCTGCTGTCGGGCAGCGTCAACCTGCAGCGCGACCCACGCAACGGCCGCAACTTCGAATATGCCGGTGAAGATCCGCTGCTGGCCGGCTCGATGGTTGGCGCGCTGATCCAGGGCGTGCAGAGCCAACACGTGATCTCCTCGATGAAGCACTTCGCGCTGAACGACATGGAGACCCGGCGCAACTTCCACGACGTGCGCATCGGCGAACAGGCCATGCACGAGTCGGACCTGCTGGCCTTCGAGATCGCGCTCGAAGCCGGCCGCCCGGGCGTGGCGATGTGCTCGTACAACAAGATCAATGGTACCTACGGCTGCGAGAACGGCTACCTGATGAACCAGGTGCTGAAGCAGGAATGGAAGTTCCCCGGCTTCGTGATGTCCGACTGGGGCGGCGTGCACAGCGGCTCGAAGGCGGCGCTGGCCGGCCTGGACCAGCAGTCGGCCGGTGAAGTGTTCGACGCGGCGGTGTTCTTCGATGAGCCGCTGCGCCTGGCCGTGCATGGCGGCGTGGTGCCGCAGGCGCGCCTGAATGACATGGTCGCGCGCATCCTGCGCACCATGTTCCTGCATGGCAACTTCGACAACCCGCCGCAGCACCAGAAGGTGGATGCCGAGGCCGGCTTCGCCGTCGCCCAGCGCACGGTGGAAGAGGGCAGCGTGCTGCTGCGCAATGAAGGCAACCTGCTTCCGCTGGCCGACACGGTGAAGCGCATCGTCATCATTGGCGGCCATGCCGACAAGGGCGTGATCGGTGGTGGTGGTTCGTCGATGGTGGGCGTGACCGCCAAGGGCACCAATGCGGTGCCGGGCGTGCTGCCGACCACCTGGCCGGGCCCGGTGATCTTCCACCCGTCCTCGCCGCTGGAATCGCTGCGCGCAGCGCGTCCGGACGCGACCATCGAGTACGTGGACGGCACCAACGTCGCCGCCGCGGCCAAGGCAGCCGCGCAGGCGGATGTGGCCATCGTGTTCGCCACCCAGTGGGCCGCCGAATCGGTGGATCTGCCGGACATGCAGCTGCCGGACAACCAGGACGCGCTGATCTCGGCGGTGGCCAAGGCCAACCCGAAGACCGTGCTGGTGCTGGAAACCAATGGCCCGGTGCGCACGCCATGGCTGGCACAGGTGCCGGCGATGCTGCAGGCCTGGTACCCGGGCATCCGCGGTGGCGAAGGCATTGCCGCGCTGTTGACCGGCCAGGTCAATCCGTCGGGCCGCCTGCCGGTGACCTGGGTGGTGGACGAATCGCAGCTGCCGCGCCCGCACATCGACGGCCTCGGCTTCAAGCCCGCCAAGCCGTTCGGTGATGTGTTCGATTTCGATATCGAAGGCGCCAACGTCGGCTACAAGTGGATGGCGGTCAAGGGCCTGACCCCGACCTTCGCCTTTGGCCATGGCCTGTCCTACACCTCGTTCGCCTATGACAACCTGAAGGTGAGCGTGGAAGGCTCGCGCCTGGTCGCCAGCGTGGACATTCGCAACACCGGCAAGCGCGCCGGTGCCGACGTGGCCCAGCTGTACCTGAAGCTGCCGGCCGGCAGCACCACGCCGATCCGCCTGATCGGCTATGACAAGGTGACCCTGCAGCCGGGCGAACAGCGCCGCATCCGCATCGAAGCCGAGCCGAAGACGCTGGCGCACTACGATGCGCAGGCCCGCCAGTGGAAGATCGACGGCGGCACCTACCAGGTGCAGCTGTCGCGCAATGCGGCCGAGCCGCTGCAGAGCGTGGACGTGCAGCTGGTGGAGCAGGTGCTGCGCTGATGCCTTGAAGACACGGCCCCGGAAGGGGCCGTGTTTGTTTGTGGGGTACCGCTGCGGGGGGGCGGGGGGGGGGGGGGGGGGGGGCGCGGGGGGGGGGGGGGGGGGGGGGGGGGGGGGGGGGGGGGGGGGGGGGGGGGGGGGGGGGGGGGGGGGGGGGGGGGG
>NZ_JAPTFO010000147.1:0-3931 GCF_030985515.1 Stenotrophomonas sp. Sm10 | reverse complement strand
CCCCCCCCCCCCCCCCCCCCCCCCCCCCCCCCGGGGGGTTCGCGGCGCGTGTGGGGCCTGGCCAACCCGGGGGGGCAGTCGGCTAACAGTCGACTCTACCGGCGCAGGGCAGGGTGGACCTCGTGGTTCACCCCGCCAACCTGAACGGGGTACATGGAGGCCCCCCAGTAACGTTCCGGGATCAGGAGCGGGCTTGACAGGAGGCGTTTGACTGCTTTCCTGGCAGGTTGCTACAATCGTCTGTCTCAGCAGGCCAGAATTTTGGCCTGCTTTAACATTTCCGCATCTCTGGCCGGATTTTCCGGCCACCAATCAGAAGAACCTACTGATGGCGACGATCAACCAGCTGGTCCGCAAGCCGCGGCAAGCGACCACCTACAAGAGTGCCTCGCCGGCGCTCGACAAGTGCCCGCAGCGCCGTGGCGTCTGCACCCGTGTCTACACCACCACTCCGAAGAAGCCGAACTCGGCTCTGCGCAAGGTTGCCAAGGTCCGCCTGACCAACCAGGAAGAAGTGATTTCCTACATCGGTGGTGAAGGCCACAACCTGCAGGAGCACTCCGTGGTCCTGATCCGCGGCGGTCGCGTCAAGGACCTGCCGGGTGTGCGTTACCACACCGTTCGTGGCTCGCTCGACGCCGCCGGCGTTGCCAAGCGTCGCCAGGCCCGTTCCAAGTACGGCGCCAAGCGTCCGAAGGCATAAGGAGAGAGCACAATGTCGCGTAAGGGTAATACTCCGCAGCGTTCCGTCCTGCCCGATCCGAAGCACGGAAGCGAAACCATCGCCCGTTTCATCAACATGGTCATGCAGAGCGGCAAGAAGTCCGTCGCCGAGAAGATCGTGTACGGCGCCATGGACGTGATCACCGAGAAGAACAGCAGCGCCAACGCCATTGAACTGGTGCAGAAGGCTCTGGACAACGTCGCTCCGGCGGTCGAAGTCAAGTCGCGCCGCGTCGGTGGTGCCACCTACCAGGTGCCGGTCGAAGTGCGTTCGTCGCGCAAGATGGCCCTGGCCATGCGCTGGCTGATCGACTCCGCGCGCAAGCGCGGCGAGAACACCATGCCGAAGAAGCTGGCTGCTGAACTGATCGACGCCTCGGAAAACCGTGGCGGCGCCATCAAGAAGCGCGAAGAAACCCACCGCATGGCCGAAGCCAACAAGGCATTCGCCCACTACCGCTGGTGAGTTTGACGGCCTTGTAAAACAGGCAGGGCAGCACCACTTCGGTGCGTGCTGCCTCGCGGTCCCAGAAAGACTGCGCCAATCCGAAGGCCGCCGAAAGGCGGCGTTCGGCCATCCGAAATCCAAGAAATCTGAGAGGCTCCCGTGGCCCGTTCCACTCCCATCGAGCGTTACCGTAACTTCGGCATCATGGCTCACATCGATGCCGGCAAGACCACCACGTCCGAGCGCATCCTGTTCTACACCGGCAAGAGCCACAAGATCGGTGAAGTGCACGACGGCGCCGCCACCATGGACTGGATGGAGCAGGAGCAGGAGCGTGGCATCACGATCCAGTCCGCTGCCACCACCGCGTTCTGGAAGGGCATGGACAAGTCCCTGCCGGAGCACCGCTTCAACATCATCGACACCCCGGGGCACGTCGACTTCACCATCGAAGTGGAGCGCTCGCTGCGCGTGCTCGACGGTGCCGTCTTCGTCCTGTGCGCCGTCGGTGGCGTGCAGCCGCAGTCGGAAACCGTGTGGCGCCAGGCCAACAAGTACCACGTGCCGCGCATCGCGTTCGTCAACAAGATGGACCGCACCGGTGCCAACTTCCAGAAGGTCGTCGGCCAGCTGAAGGCCAAGCTGGGCGCGGTTGCCGTGCCGATGCAGCTGCCGATCGGCGCTGAAGACAACTTCAAGGGCGTTGTCGACCTGCTGAAGATGAAGGCCATCCACTGGGATGAAGCCTCGCAGGGCATGAAGTTCGAGTACAGCGACATCCCGGCCGATCTGCAGGCGGCTGCGGAAGAAGCTCGCCAGTTCATGGTCGAGACCGCTGCCGAAGCCAGCGAAGAGCTGATGGAAAAGTACCTAGGCGGCGAAGAGCTGGCCGAGGCCGAAATCATCAACGCGCTGCGTACCCGTACCCTGGCCACCGAGATCGTGCCGATGTACTGCGGCTCGGCCTTCAAGAACAAGGGCGTGCAGGCCATGCTGGACGGCGTGATCCAGCTGCTGCCGTCGCCGGTCGACGTGCCGGACGTGAAGGGCGTGGACGTTGACGACGACACCGTCGAAATGACCCGCAAGTCGGACGACAAGGCGCCGTTCTCGTCGCTGGCCTTCAAGATCATCACCGACCCGTTCGTCGGCGCGCTGACCTTCTTCCGTGTCTACTCGGGCACCCTGAACGGTGGCGACACCGTGCTGAACTCGGTGAAGGGCAAGAAGGAGCGCATCGGCCGCATCCTGCAGATGCACTCGAACAACCGCGAGGAAATCAAGGAAGTTCTGGCTGGTGACATCGCTGCTGCCGTGGGCCTGAAGGACACCACCACCGGTGACACCCTGTGCGCCGTGGATGCCCCGATCATCCTGGAGCGCATGACGTTCCCGGAGCCGGTGATCTCGATGGCCGTCGAGCCGAAGACCAAGTCGGACCAGGAAAAGATGGGTCTGGCGCTGGGTCGCCTGGCGCAGGAAGATCCGTCGTTCCGCGTCAAGACCGACGAAGAATCCGGCCAGACCATCATCTCGGGCATGGGCGAGCTGCACCTGGACATCATCGTCGACCGCCTGAAGCGCGAGTTCAACGTTGAAGCCAACGTCGGCGCGCCGCAGGTGGCCTACCGCGAAACCATCACCCTGGCTGACGTCAAGTCGGACTACAAGCACGCCAAGCAGTCCGGTGGTAAGGGTCAGTACGGTCACGTCGTGATCGAGCTGTCGCCGATCACCGCTGAAGATCGTGCCGATCCGAAGATCGCTCCGATGATCAAGGACGATTTCCTGTTCATCAACGACATCACCGGCGGCGTGATCCCGAAGGAATTCATTCCGTCGGTCGAAAAGGGCCTGCGCGAAACCATCACCAGCGGCCCGCTGGCTGGCTTCCCGGTCGTGGACGTCAAGGTGAAGCTGGTGTTCGGTTCGTACCACGACGTCGACTCCTCGGAAATGGCGTTCAAGCTGGCTTCGTCGATGGCCTTCAAGCAGGGCTTCGCCAAGGCCAAGCCGGTGCTGCTGGAGCCGATCATGAAGGTCGAGATCGTGACCCCGGAGGATTACCAGGGTGACGTGATGGGCGACGTCAGCCGTCGTCGCGGCGTGCTGCAGGGTTCCGACACCACCGGTGACGGTTCGGCCAGCATCATCAACGCGATGATCCCGCTGGGTGAAATGTTCGGCTACGCCACTGCGCTGCGTTCGCAGACCCAGGGCCGCGCCACCTTCACCATGGAATTCGATCACTACGAGCCGGCTCCGACCAACATCGCCGAAGCCGTCATGAAGAAGGGCTGAGCCTCGCTCAGCCTCTCTTGAAACCATTTACGAACAATCAAGGTATAGAACAATGGCAAAGGGTAAGTTCGAGCGCACCAAGCCGCACGTCAACGTCGGCACCATCGGTCACGTCGACCACGGCAAGACCACGCTGACCGCTGCACTGACCAAGATCGGTGCCGAGCGCTTCGGTGGCGAGTTCAAGGATTACTCCTCGATCGACGCCGCTCCGGAAGAAAAGGCACGTGGTATCACGATCTCGACCGCGCACGTCGAATACGAATCCCCGATCCGTCACTACGCCCACGTTGACTGCCCGGGCCACGCCGACTACGTCAAGAACATGATCACCGGTGCCGCCCAGATGGACGGCGCGATCCTGGTGTGCTCGGCCGCTGACGGCCCGATGCCGCAGACCCGCGAGCACATCCTGCTGTCGCGTCAGGTCGGCGTGCCGTACATCGTCGTGTTCCTGAA
>NZ_JAPTFO010000146.1:0-4029 GCF_030985515.1 Stenotrophomonas sp. Sm10 | reverse complement strand
CCCCCCCCCGCGCCGCCACCCGGTGGGTGCGAACCTCGGTTCGCACCGCTCGTCCCGCTGTGCTCGCCGGGCATGGCCCGGCGCAAGCGCATCACTCGTTCGGCGGCGTGGTCGCCTTGGCCTCGCTGCCGAAGCTGCCATCGGCTTCCGCCGCCAGGTAGGCGAACACAGTGTAGGCGGCCACGTTCTGTGCCAGTGCCTTCGGGTCGATCTTGTCCAGCGTGTCGTCGGCGGTGTGGTGCAGGTGGAAGTAGTCCGAGCCGTCCTGCGCCAGCCACGCCCACGCACCGCCCTTGGCGGCCAGCGGGCCGACGTCCGGGCCCGGGCCACCCTTGTCGGCCTGGTACTCGATGCCCAGCGGCTTCATTACTTCGGCAATCTGCTTCGTCGCTTCGCGCGAGCCTTCCGGATTCGGCGAACCGGTATTGAAGGCGTAGATGCGGCCCGCGCCGAAGTCGCTCTCGGCGGCCAGCTGGTGCAGGGCCACGTCCTTCGCGTGCGCTTCGGCATAGGCCTTGCCGCCATACAGGCCCTGTTCCTCGTTGGCGAAGGCGATCACGCGGATGGTGCGCTTCGGTGCCTGCTTCAGCTGGCCGATCAGGTGGCCTGCGGCCATGGTGATGCCCACGCCCGCGCCGTCATCCACCGCGCCGGTGCCCAGGTCCCACGAATCCAGATGCCCGCCGATCACCACTACTTCCTTCGGCAGGCTGCGGCCGGTGATCTCGCCGATCACGTTGTACGAGGTCGCCGTACCATCCCAGCCGCAGTCCAGCGCCACCTTCACCGTGGTGCTGCCACGGGCCAGCAGGCGGGCCAGCTGGTCGGCATCGGGCACCGACAGTGCCGCAGACGGCACCGGGGTCAGGCCGTCATCGAAACGGGTGATGCCGGTGTGCGGCACGCGGTGCGAGTCGGTGCCGGCCGAACGCATCAGGAAACCGACCGCGCCCTTGCGGATCGCCTCGGACGGACCCTTGCTGCGGATCGCGCCGCCGCGGCCGTAGTCGCGGCCATCGCGGAACGGCAGCATCTGGTAATCGACGAAGGCGATCTTGCCCTTGAGCGAACCGGCCGGTGCGGCCTGCAGTGCGGCCAGGTCGGCGAAGCGCACCACTTCGGCTTCAACGGTGCCGCCCGGGCTGCCGCCCAGCGCAGTGATCTGCAGCGGCTGCGGATTTTTGCCGGTCACGGCAGCGTGTTCACTGCGGCGCTCCCACTTCGGGAAGGTCACCGGTTCCTTCCACACCTTGTCGAAGCCCAGTGCCTTGAACTTGGCTTCGGCCCAGGCCACGGCGCGGGCGTCAGCCTCGCTGCCGGCGATGCGCGGGCCGATCTCGGTGGTGAGCGATTCGACCACCTTCCAGCCGGTGTCATCGGCCAAGGCCTGGGCGCGCAGCTGTGCGGCGGTGGCCAGCGACGCCGGGGGCAGGGTAGTGGTGTGCGGCGCCGCGAAGGCCGGGGCGGCCAGCAGGGCGAGGGAGGATGCGATGGCAAGAACGCGGCGACGCATGGACAACTCCGGGAAGGGACCTAAGCCTTGGAGCTTAACAGTCGTTCAGCCCGGCGCATGGGCGGGAGGTCATGGCTGGCGCGGATGCTGTTTCCCGCCAGATGCAGCAAAGCGAAAGCCCCGCCGGGGCGGGGCTTTCGCCTGCTTCTGTAGAGCCGAGCCAATGCTCGGCTGCCTTTTGCAGATCAGCCGAGCGTGGGCTCGGCTCTACAGGTGGGAGGGGCGCCCATAGGCGCCCGATACCTTATTTCTTCAGGCTGTCGCGGATCTCGCGCAGCAGCACCACTTCCTCGGCCGGTGCGGCTGGTGCAGCTTCCTTCTTGCGAGACAGGCGGTTGATCGCCTTGACCACGATGAAGATCGCGAAAGCCACGATCACGAACTGGATCAGGGTGTTGATGAAATCACCGTAGCCGATCACCACCGCCGGAATCTCCTTGCCGTCCGGGCCGATCCGTGCCGGCGACAGCGTCCACGCCAGCTGCGAGAAGTCCACCTTGCCGATCAGCAGGCCCAGCGGCGGCATGATGATCTTCTCGACCAGCGCCGTCACGATCTTGCCGAAGGCCGCGCCGATCACCACGCCGACGGCGAGGTCGATGACGTTGCCGCGCATGGCGAATTCCTTGAACTCGGTGAGCATTCCCATTGTTGTTTTTCTCCGGTGGGGAAGTGGACAGCGCGCAGGGTAGCGCAGGTGACGTCAGCCGGCGATCACGCCGTGGCGCTCGGCCACGTTTTCCAGGCGGGCACTGAAGCGGTCGCCGGGCTTCAGCGCAGCCACCCCGGACGGGGTGCCCATGAACACCAGGTCACCGGCACGCAGCTGCCACAGCTTGGACAGCTCATGCAGGATCTCCGGCACGTTCCAGATCATCTGGTCGAGCAGTGCCTGCTGGCGCACCTCGCCGTTGACCTCCAGCGACAGGTTCAGCGCAGCCAGGTCGCCGACTTCTTCGGCGTGCACGATTTCGCTGATCGGCGCGGAGGCATCGAACCCCTTCGCGGCATCCCAAGGATGGCCCTTGTCCTTGGCTGCGGCCTGCAGATCGCGGCGGGTCAGGTCCAGGCCAACGGCGTAGCCGTAGACCAGCGCATCGGCGTCGGCGACGGCCAGCTCGCCGGCGGGCGCATCGCGACCGATCGCCACCACCAGTTCCACTTCGTGGTGCAGGTTGGCGGTTGCTGGCGGATAGGGGATGGCATCGTCGTGGCCGACCACGATGGCGTCGGCCGGCTTGCTGAAGAACATCGGGCGGCCGCGGTCATCGGCCGCCGGCACCGCCGCGCCCATTTCGCGGGCGTGGTCGGCGAAGTTGCGGCCGACGCAGTAGATACGGTGCACGGGGAAGCTGCCGCCACCGGCTACCGGTACACGCGGCAGGGCTACGGCAGGGATCACATCGGAGACATCGGACATGCGGGCATCCAGGAAGGGCGTGCCCGCAGTCTAGAACGCATGGCGCCCGCCGTCAGCGGGCGCGGAAGGCCTGGATCAGCGCGAGGCCGGCAACACCGGCTTGCGCACCACGCGGTACTCGCCCTCGACCACGGTCGGGTCCACCGGACGCGCGGCGCCCGGCTTGCGCGAGGCCAGCAGCTTCCATGCGAGGCCAACCAGGATCATCGCGGCACCGACGAACACACCGATGAACACCATCGCGGCCAGGATCGCCAGGCCGAGCAGGCCCACGGCAACGCGCACCAACGGATGGCGCGGCTTGCGCGGCGCGAACAGGGTGCGGAACTGGTTGAAGGCGGATGCGCGATTGAACATGGCGGCTCGATAGGCTGGGATCAGCGAAACCAGAGTATCGGGAGGCGCCACTGTCATTGAGTGAAAAACTCGTTAAATATAGCCTGTGCTTATTACGGATCAATGACTTGTGTTCATGTCGCAGCCAGTCACCTGAGCAGGCATGCGACAATTCCGGTTTACCGTCCGAGCTTTCGCCATGACTATCGCTGCTGCCCTGATCGCCCTTGATGCCATTGCCGATGGCGCGTTTGCCGAGGTCGAAGCGGTGATCGATGGCGATGCCGAATCGCTGGTGCTGTACCGCGACGGCGCGCAGGTGCGCGCATTCCTGAACATCTGCCCGCACGCCGGCCGTCGCCTGGACTGGGCCCCGGGCCAGTTCCTGAAGAGCCGCGAGGGCCACCTGGTGTGCGCCGCGCATGGCGCCTCGTTCACGCTGGACAGCGGCGACTGCATTGCCGGCCCGTGCAAGGGCGACCGCCTGCGTGCGGTGCCGGTGGACGTGCGCGACGGGCAGGTTTACCTGGCTTGAGGCAACCGGTGTGCGAACCAAGGTTCGCACCCACAGGATCAATGGGTATCCACATCAATGGGTATCCAGAGATTCATCCACGCATGGCGTGGATCTACGGTGTCGACCAAGGTCGACAGCTACCAGAGCGAGATCGGTGCCGACCAACGGTCGGCCCCCCCCCCCACCCCCGGGGACCTGTCGGACGGGGGGGGGGGGGGGGGGGGGGGGGGGGGGGGGGGGGGG
>NZ_JAPTFO010000145.1:0-4203 GCF_030985515.1 Stenotrophomonas sp. Sm10 | reverse complement strand
GCCGGCAACCCTGGGAACGTGGCAGCCGGCCAGCGGCCGGCTCTACCGGATGCCGCTTCAGAACCAGCGCTGGAACAGCTCCACTGTATAGCCCACCAGCTGCCCCGAACTGAAGCCGAAGAACGCGATCGCCACCAGTGCGGCGATCCAGTTGAACAGCATCAGCGCACCATCGCGTTCCAGCAGCGCCAGCGAGAACAGCAGCAGCTGGAAGCCGAACAGGAAGTTGGTGAACGGAATCGGCAACGACAGCAGCAGGCCCAGCAACACCAGCAGCAGGCCAGTGAACGCGTGTGCGGGCAGCGGTGTCAGCAGCTGCGGCAGGCGTGGCTTCAGCATCCTGTCCAGCCGCCGCAACGGGCGATCGATACGGTCCAGGAAGCGGTGCATGGTGCCGCGCTTCGGCCCGCGTCGGGCAATGAAACCGGGCAGCCAGGGGCGGCGCAGGCAACACAGCATCTGCAGGCCGATCAGGACCACCAGTGGGCCGCTGACCGCACCCCCCATGCCCGGGATCGGGATGAACGAGGGCAGGATCGCCACGAACAGGAACACGCCGAACGCGCTCTGCTGCAGGTTGCTGAGGATCTGGCCGAGCGGCATGTGCTCGGCGGGATCGCCGGAGGCGAACATCTCCAGCAGGGTGCGGATGCCCTCGTTGCGGTAGGCCGCGCGCTGAGCGCCCTGGCCCTGGCCGGTCTCAGGCGGTGAGCTCATCGGCCTGCTCGTCGGACAACGTGCGCAGCAGCAGCTTGTCCACCCGCGCACCGTCCAGGTCGACCACCTCGAAGCGCCAGCCGGCCCAGTCGAAGTACTCGCCTGCGTGCGGGATGCGGCCGAAGTAGTGGATGCACATGCCGGCCAGCGTGTAGTAATCGCCGTCCTCGGCATCGGGCAGGTCGTTGCTTCCGATCAGCTCGCGCAGGTCTTCGATCGGCAGCGAGCCGTCCACCAGCAGCGAGCCGTCCTCGCGGGTCACCACCAGGGCATCCTCGTCGGCATTCTCGACCGCCTGCAGGCGGCCGACCACGGCGCCCATCAGGTCGCTGATGGTCACCAGGCCCTGGATCTCGCCGTACTCGTCCACCACCAGCGCCATCGACTGCTGTTCCTCGCGGAAGATCTCCAGCAGCTTCATCGCGTGGGTCGATTCGGAGACGTACAGCGGTTCGCGCAGGGTCTGGAACAGCGCGTTGTCGCCGCGCGCCATGCGCGTGGCCAGCGATTTCAGCTCCAGCACGCCGACCACGTCCATGTCGTTGTCGCGGTACACCGGGTAACGGGAGAACTCGTGCTCGGCCATGATGTCCAGATTGCGCTCCAGCCCGGCCTGGGTGTCGAGCCAGGCGATGCGGTTGCGCGGCGTCATCAGGCTGTCGGCGGTGCGGTCGCCCAGGCGCATGACGCGGTTCATCATGTCGCGCTCGTGGGCGTCGATCACGCCGGCCTCGTGGCTCTCGGCCACCAGCATCCGGATCTCTTCTTCAGTCACCTGCGCGGCCTCGTCCTTGCCCAGGCCCAGCACCTTCAGCACCAGCTGGGTAGTCTTGGACAGGAGCCAGACGAAGGGCAGGGCGAGCCTGGCCAGCCAGCTCATCGGCATCGCGACCAGGCCGGCAATGGCCTCGGAACGTGTCAGGGCCAGGCGCTTGGGCACCAGTTCGCCGAAGATCAGCGTGATGAAGGTGATCAGCGAGACCGCCAGGGCGGTGCCTACTTCGCGCGCGTACGCAAAGCCGGGCATCAGGCCCTGCAGCCAGCCGGCGATCGCGTCGCCGATCGCATCACCACCGAGGTAGCCGGTGAGTACGCCGATCACGGTGATGCCGATCTGCACGGTGGACAGGAAGCTCTCCGGCTTCTCCGACAGCTCCAGCGCCTTGGCGGCGCGCTTGGAGGTGGCGGCCATCTGCTTCAGGCGGCTCTTGCGCGAGGTCATGACCGACATCTCGGACATGGCGAAGAAGCCGTTCAGCAGAACCAGCGCGAAGACAATCAGGATCATTTCAAACACGGGCGTCGTCCCCGGTTGGTGGCAGGGAGGGCGGGTGCTTGCGATGGCGGCAGGCGCTCAGGAACGGGGTCCGGCGCGGCGCAGGGGGATAAGGGTCGTCGTCCATAAGGTGCGCCTGAAGGCGCGCTGGCATCTTAGCAAAGGGGCATGGCAGGGTGGCAACCGCCTGTTCAGGTTGGGGCTCCCAGAGCCCGGAAAGGGCGCGGGGATACCCGTGATGGTCATCTAGCCGTCATAATTCGCTCTGGTGCCGTCCTTCCCGCGACGGCTGACAGGTTTCTCAATGTTCTCTCTGCAGACCATTTTCGGTTCCGGCAAACAGTTCTACACCCTGCTCGATGAGGCTGCTGTCGCGGCTTCCGATGCCGCCAAGGCGCTGCATTCCATGCTGCGCGAGGCCGACCGCCAGCCCGCGCTGGACGCCTTCAAGCTGGCCCGCCTGCGCGAACGCGCGGCCTCGGACAAGATCAGCCAGGCGCTGGTGGACAGCTTCATGACCCCCATCGAGCGCGAAGACATCGAAGCGCTGGGTTCGGCCCTGTACAAGATTCCGAAGCAGATCGAGAAGTTCGCCGATCGCTATTCGCTGGCCACGACCCACCTGGAGCACATCGACTTCGCGCCGCGCGCGGCGATGCTGGAGCAGGCCGCCGGCGTGGTGGTGGAGATGGTGGCCGACCTGCGCCACATGAACCTGGACCGGATGACCGCGCTGAACGAGAAGCTGCGCTCGCTGGAGAACGAGGCCGACCGCCTGATGCTCGAGCTGTACCGCGACATCTACTCCGGTCGCCTGGACAACCTGCAGATGTTCCTGCTGAAGGAATTCTTCGAGATCCTGGAGAAGGCCATCGACCGTTGCCGCGAGGCTGGCGTGGTGGCGTACCAGATCGTGTTGAAGAACAGCTGACGGACGCCGCCGCATGTTGACCCTTGTCCTGGTGGTGATCCTGGCCGCGCTCGTTTTCGAGTTCATCAACGGCTTCCACGACACCGCCAACTCCATTGCCACCGTGGTGGCGACCAAGGTGCTCTCGCCCGGCTGGGCGGTGATGCTGGCCGCCTTCATGAACCTCATCGGCGCGTTGACCGGTACCGCGGTGGCGCTGACCATCGCCTCGGGCCTGCTCAACACCAACGTGGTCGACGTCACCCCGCAGGTGATCCTGTGCGCCCTGCTGGGCGGCATCATCTGGAACCTGATCACCTGGTGGAAGGGCCTGCCGTCCTCGTCCTCGCACGCCCTGATCGGTGGCCTCTGCGGCGCCGGCCTGGCTGCGGCCCACAACAACTGGGACGCCCTGATCTGGTCCGAGCGGCTGGGCAGCTGGGCGCAGAACAAGGGCCTGCTGTGGAAGGTGTTCGTGCCGATGATCACCTCGCCGATCGCCGGCTTCCTGCTCGGCATCGTGGTGATGGTGCTGCTGTGGGCGCTGATCGCCGGCCTGGCCAAGATCGGTGGTGCCATCGGCCGCCTGGCCCGCCCGCGCATCGTCAACGCGTTCTTCGGCAAGGCGCAGATCGCCTCGGCGGCCTACATGGGCTTTGCCCACGGCCACAACGATGCGCAGAAGACCATGGGCATCATCGCCATGACACTGATCGGTGCAGAAGCCACCGGCGCACTGAACGACCTGCCGTCCTGGCTGGCCTTCATGCACCCGGATGCGCATGCCGGTGACGGCATCGCGATGTGGATCGTGCTGACCTGTGCGGTGGTGATGGCGGCCGGTACCGCCTCGGGTGGCTGGAAGATCATCAAGACCCTGGGCCACAAGATGGTCAAGCTGCACCCGATCCACGGCTTCGCCGCAGAGACCAGCTCGGCCACCATCCTGACCCTGGCGGCCCACTTCGGCATGCCGGTCTCGACCACGCACAGCATCTCCACCGCGATCATGGGTGTCGGCTTCGCCAAGAACCCGCGTTCGCTGAAGTTCGGCGTGATCGAGCGCATCGTCTGGGCCTGGATCCTGACCATCCCGGCGGCCGGCGGCTGTGCGTACCTGATCCTGAAGCTGTTCGAACTGTTCGGCTGGACCTGATGCCAACGGCCTTGGGATCAGAGCCCTTTCCCTGCGGGAAAAGGATCTGATCCCGGTAAACGAAAAAGCCCGCCGGATACCGGCGGGCTTTTTTCATGGCAGATCATTCCTCTGTATCCAAGCGTGCCGACCAACGGTCGGCAC
>NZ_JAPTFO010000144.1:0-4314 GCF_030985515.1 Stenotrophomonas sp. Sm10 | reverse complement strand
ATATTATATCATGCCTTCTCTATTTTGTCTGATGATAGCCTTTTAAGCTCCCTGTATAGAAAAAAGCCATCAAATGATGACTTTTCATAGGGAGCAAAAAACTGCCTCCTTTATATTTTAAACATTTAAATGTCTTTTTTAAACAGTTGATTAAAGAAACCGTCTGTGTTTTTAAGAAGTGCTTTGAATACTTTGGATTTCAAATTCTCAGTATTTGAGTAGTTTCCAGCTTTCTTGAGGTCTTCTGTGACAGCTTTGTCGAATAAGGCTTTCAATTCGTTATAATTGTGAATGGTTTGTCCATCAATTGTAATCTCTGTAAATCCTTTTTCAGCTCTGGCTTTCACATCATGATACCAATGTTTCTTCCAATCTTCAAGGTTTAAGAATTGGTTGTTTGAAACTTTTTTGATAATGAAATCATCACCCAATCTACCCTGGTTTTGTTTATTAGCTTCACCTTGGTATTTGCTAGATACATATCCGATAAATCCATTTTCATAGCCAAAGTAACCCCACATACGGAAGGCATTGTGCTTGAATGATAATGAACCTGGAGCACCTTTGCTTGTATTACCACCATAAATACCAGCCATCATTTGAACATTAACATATGCTGAATTAGGCGTAAAGTCCTCTGGTCGGAATATACCATTACCTGGATTATTATGTTTAGTCATAAAGTTATTATCAACCAAATCATCGATACTTGCTAATGATTTAGTTTTCTCTCCATCATTTAGGTCACGAACTTTATCCCATTGGTGTGGAGCGGTTAATTTATTTAAACCATCAACATGTCTATCGACTCTGTCAATTTTCTTGAACCACTTGCTATTATCACCATTTAATTTTGGAATTACAGCATCTGCTTCAACATAATCCAACATCATTAACGCTTCATTGTAGTTCTTCATGTAGCGATCAATATCTTCACGAGTTTGAAGCTTATCAGGGTTATAATTGTACCATTGATTACCATCATTTTCACGATGATAAGCCATATTCAAACCTAAAGCGCCATATTCACCGTTTCCTGTCGATTTATCAGGTGTCTGTAACATACCTTGCGCATAGGCTTCGACGTCTGTACCTTGACGGTGTCTATGACCACCGAAGTAAAGCATTCTATCATTAACGTGTGTTGTTTCGTGAGTAAAGGCTGAAATACCAAACGGACTAATCATATTTGTTCCCATGAAATAAACTTGGTCATTATTATTAGGATCTGGGAAAATAGATGCCATAGCTCCCATATTCCAGTTGGTATTATGGAATTTCCAAGTTGGTCCATATAATTCACGAATAGGTGCAATTGGTTTATTGTTCTTATCATAACCCATACGATTTACACCTTCAACGTTATGATAGTTTTGGTTATCCCAAACAGGTGTCGGAACCCTATTTTGACTCTTGAGTAATTGGTCACGTACACTTGGCAATGCTAAACGTGACCAGAAATCAAGGTAAGTTTGTTGACCTTTCGCAACATTATCAATCTCTTTCTTAAATTCGTTTCTAGCTTCTTCTGTATGTTTACCATATTTCTCAAAAGAGCTATAAGCCATTGTATTGTATGTTGAAATTAAGAACATATGAGCATTCTTAAGCGTTAATAGAGGTAGGATCATACGATTATGAACACCATTGTTCAAACCATCAAATGCACGATGACGTTTGTTAGCAAAATCAGGATTCGTTGTTTGAGGTTCTGATACATATACATTCTTAGCCGCATGGATAAACCAATCATTTAAATCAGTATCGTTAGTAAAGAGACGCATGTTGTAATCTAAGAAGCCATGTAATTCAGCTTTACCAATAGTTCCACCAATCATATCACGATAAGCATCCAAAGTTCTGTCGCCCTTGATATTTCGCTCGCTTGATCCAATTCGAATCAAGAAATCAAGAAGGTCAACTGACTTACCATAGAAGTCAGGCTTAAACATCATCAAGTTCTTGATAGTCATATCCCCATACTTGATATCATAGTAACGATTAAGGTAAGTAAGAGCCATCACGATTTTAGCTTTATTTTCATCCACCTTCTTAACAAGTGCTTTCATAGCCGCTTCGTCACTATTTAATTGATGGTCAGCATTTTCAATCAAAGATTTGACCAATTTATCAAGATTAGCTTTCGTTTCAGCAAAACTTTCTTCGAGATAAAGGTCTCGGATATAACCGTTTTTACGTTCCTCTGTATTTTCTTCAGCTCTATCCCGATTACCCATCAAGGCACGTACTTCAGGAGAAATTAATTCAACAGTCGCTAAACTACCTTTAATGTCTTGAATCAATTGATTACGATTTTTATCAACCATGTTTGGTGTATAAACAATGTCACCCAATCCATCGATACTATACTCACGAACTTGCGCTACTTTAGACTCTTTTTGATGAACAGCTTTGATTTCTTTAGTCTTATCTGCATAGTGAATCATCACATGATCAATATCTGATAAATCCGTTACAAATTGTCCGTCTTTCATTCCTGTAACTGATAACACTTCTTTTGTCAACAAGTTTGAATCTTCAGTTAGTTTATTACCTTGGTTAACAATCCACTCTTTGTTGTAGAACGGTTGAAGCTTTTCAATGTTACGATATGCTAAATCACGTTCTGTTTTGTAGTCTTGAGTTGTCTTATACTCATTTTCACGAGAAGTCAACACATTCAATTTGTTTACAACAGGATTTTTAATCTCAAAGGTGTTAGCCGTAATACCGTATCCTTCAATTTTCTTATTCGCTTCTTCTGTTTTAATAGTCTTAACGTTCTTAGAACGTTTAAAGCTTGAAGTACCTGTGCTTACACCTTCAACAACGAAATCTCTATTCAATCGATTTCCTGAAAAATAACCGTCTTCTTCGTCAATGTTCTTAGAACCATAGAAGATTTCACCTTTGGTAACTTTCATCATAGAAACGTTGTCTTCTAGTAAACCTAGAACCCAGTTCGAACTGATAAATCCACCAACTTCAACAGGATTTTGAATATCAATCGTACCTTTTGCCACAGAATGGCGAATTGAACCTTCTTTACCAACAGTGTTGTTATCCATGCCGTTATCGGTTGTTGCTGCAATACCACCAGCTTTAGCTTTATTACCTGTAATATCGGCTTCAACATAGGCTTTATCTACGTTACCTTTCCAGATTTCACCAACAATACCAGCTACTTTCCAACCTTTGTCACCGAATGAATGTATTTTACCAATGAAGGCAACGTCATTCAATTTACCACCTTTGTCGAGTTTGTTAATAATACCAGCAACATTGTTATTGCCAACAACAGAACCTGTAACTTTAACTTTTTCAACAGTAGCATTCTTAACCATATTAGCAAGAGGTGCTACATTATCAGCCCAAGGCATATTGACATCAACATTACCTAGATTAATGTTTTTAATTGAACCATTTTCAACACGATCAAATAACGGTCGAGCGATGTTATGAATCGTGTATTGCTTACCATCGACACTTGATAAATGACCTTGGAATGTCCCAGGTACATATTGTTTACCAGCAGCAGGAACATTCGTAGCATTCAAATCGGCACCGATTTTAAACGTACCTTTCATGTCCGCTCTCATCGCCTCAACCAACTCTTTAAAGTTGTAGTAAACATTATCCGTTTTTGGTACAGGTTTTTCGAGGTAGTGAATATACTGATTACGAACCTTAGTTGGGTCTGTATGTTGAATCAAATCTTGAGCAGTTGCTGTAATTTTAAAAAGTTCTTTTTCTTTTTCAGTCACCAACTCAATCTTATCAACTGCTAAACGTGTTACTTTATTATCACGACTAGTGATTTTCAAGTACATCTTCTTCACATCTTCATCTGAAGGTTTTTCAGTCATGAAATCATTAGGTGTTTCAGTACCATCGTCATTTACCTTCACTAAATTAGTAGATGCGATATTTTTAATTTCAACTTTTTTCAAATCCAAGCGAAGTGGTTTCTCTTCTAATGTTGCAGTTTCTTCTCCCTTACCACGGTCATAGGTCATAGTGGTTTCTATCTTATAGTCCTTGTAGAATTTTAAATCTTCTACCTGCTTATCTAATTGCTCTGAAGTTAAATCTACTGTTTTGACAATTTCATTTCCATCTTTAATTGTCGCAGTAATTTTATTGATCTTGACTCCATCTGTATTAACCAAATGATAAGAAAGATTTGCGGAGCGGTCTAATACATTTGTATCTGTTCGCTCCAAAGTCAAAACAGGAGCCGTTTTTTGTTTAGGCTTTTCTTTTTTACCTTTTTAAATAATTTGAGGCTTCATTTCTTTAAAAATAGTTACTGTT
>NZ_JAPTFO010000143.1:0-4316 GCF_030985515.1 Stenotrophomonas sp. Sm10 | reverse complement strand
CCCCCCCCCCCCCACCCCCGCTTCCGCATCACTCCTGGCGATAGACCTCGGCACCGGCCGCGCGGAACTCCGCCGACTTCTCCTTCATGCCGGCTTCGGCGTAGTCACGCACATCCTGGGTGATCTTCATCGAACAGAAGTGCGGGCCGCACATCGAGCAGAAGTGGGCCAGCTTGTGCGCATCCTTCGGCAGCGTCTCGTCATGGAATTCCTTGGCCTTCTCCGGATCCAGGCCAAGATGGAACTGGTCTTCCCAGCGGAACTCGAAACGCGCCTTGCTCAGCGCGTTGTCGCGCACCTGCGCGCCCGGATGCCCCTTGGCCAGGTCGGCTGCGTGCGCGGCAATGCGATAGGCCATGATGCCGTCGCGCACATCCTGGCGGTTGGGCAGGCCAAGGTGCTCCTTCGGCGTCACGTAGCAGAGCATCGCCGTGCCGAACCAGCCGATCATCGCCGCACCGATCGCGCTGGTGATGTGGTCGTAGCCCGGCGCGATGTCGGTGGTCAGCGGGCCCAGCGTATAGAACGGCGCCTCGCCGCACTCGCGCAGCTGCTTGTCCATGTTTTCCTTGATCAGCTGCATCGGCACATGGCCGGGGCCTTCGATCATGGTCTGCACATCATGCTTCCAGGCGATCTTCGTCAGCTCACCCAGCGTTTCCAGCTCACCGAACTGCGCGGCGTCGTTGGCATCGGCGATGCAGCCCGGGCGCAGGCCGTCACCCAGCGAGAAGGTCACGTCATAGGCCTTCATGATCTCGCAGATGTCTTCGAAATGCGTGTAGAGGAAATTCTCCTTGTGGTGCGCCAGGCACCACTTGGCCATGATCGAGCCACCACGGCTGACAATGCCGGTCACGCGCTTGGCGGTGAGTGGCACGTAACGCAGCAGCACGCCAGCGTGGATGGTGAAGTAGTCCACGCCCTGCTCGGCCTGCTCGATCAGCGTGTCGCGGAAGATCTCCCAGGTAAGCGCCTCGGCACGGCCGTCAACCTTCTCCAGCGCCTGGTAGATCGGCACGGTACCGATCGCCACCGGCGAATTGCGGATGATCCACTCGCGGGTTTCGTGGATGTGCTTGCCGGTGGACAGGTCCATCACCGTGTCACCGCCCCAGCGGATCGCCCACACCAGCTTTTCCACTTCCTCGGCAATGCCGGAGGACACGGCACTGTTGCCGATGTTGGCGTTGATCTTGGTCAGGAAGTTGCGGCCGATGATCATCGGCTCGCTTTCCGGATGGTTGATGTTGTTGGGCAGCACCGCGCGGCCGCGTGCGATCTCGTCGCGCACGAATTCGGGTGTGATCACCTTCTGGATTGAAGCACCGAACGACTCGCCCGGGTGCTGCTGCAGCAGGCCGGCATCGCGGACCGCGTCGAGCCGCTGGTTCTCGCGGATGGCGACGAACTCCATTTCCGGCGTGATGATGCCGCGCCGCGCATAGTGCATCTGGGTGACGTTCGCGCCGGCTCGCGCACGGCGTGGCAGGCTGCGCGCAGGGAACCGCACGGCATCGAGTTTCGGGTCATGCTCGCGGTCGCGGCCGAACGAAGAACTCAGTCCTTCGAGCTGTTCGGTATCGCCGCGTTCCTCCACCCAGCCGCGGCGCAGCGCCGGCAGGCCTTCGGACAGATCGATGCGTACGCCCGTATCAGTGTAGGGGCCGGACGTGTCGTAGACCGTGACCGGCGCATTCTCTTCGCCGCCGAACAGGGTCGGCGTGCGGGTCAGCGCGATCTCGCGCATCGGCACCAGCAGATCCGGGCGCGAGCCGGCCACGTGTATCTTGCGCGATCCGGGAATGGGCCGGGTCACGGATTCGGAGAGTTGCTGGGCCTGTTGCTGCAGGGCGGAGAGCTGTGCGTTCATCGGGCATCGTCCAGGAAGGTCAGGGACGAAGCGGCGGCGCACTGCGACCCCGCGCGGACGGTCCTTGGGCGGAGTCCGGGCACGGCTGCATTGCAAAGCTTCCCTACGCCGGTATGAGCCGGATCAGGTTCCAAGGGACTGTCTCAACCGTGGCCACATGGCCCGGTACCCCCGCTTCTTGGTGTGCATTAGAGCATAGAACGTGCTGCGGCCCATGGCTGTTCCATCCACGCACGGCGTGGATCCGCTGTTTCTGTATTAACAGAACCGTGACATCGCATTCAGTAACGTGCACGCGCATCCTGCCGCTGCGGCCGGTGTTTCCTCGCCGCCTTCGCGGCCCCTGCCCGGTCTGTGCTGCATGTCGCCGGCCCCTCGCAGCAAGCTCTGCTCGCTCCCCTCAATCCCTTGATCGGAGAAGCCCCTTCATGGTGTTTCGCGTTTCCATTGCACTGGTTCTGCTGCTGGTGCTGCTCGCCGGTGTTGCACCCGGTCCCTTCAATACCGTGGTGCAGAGCATCCTCGGCGAACTCATCCGCGGCATCGGCTGGCTCTACCTGCTGGTCGTGTTCCTGGCCCTGGTATTCCTGATGTACCTGGCCTTCGGCCGCTTCGGCAACCTGCGCATCGGCGGAGAGGACGCCGAACCGGAGTTCTCGCGGGCCAGCTGGATGTCGATGCTGTTCGCCGCTGGCATGGGCATCGGTCTGGTGTTCTGGGGCGCCGCCGAGCCCATTTCGCACTTCAGCAAGCCACCGGAAGGGCTGGCACCTGAAAGCATGGACGCCGCGCGTGCTGCCATGCGCTACGTGTTCTTCCATTGGGGCCTGCACCCCTGGGCCATCTATGCGCTGATCGGCCTGGCAATGGCCTGGTTCCAGTTCAACCGCAACGGCCGTGGCCAGATCAGCGATATGTTGCAACCGATCATCGGCCGTCACCATCGTGGCTGGATCGGGCATATGGTCAACATCTCCGCGGTCGTCGCCACCGCGGTTGGCGTGGCTACAGCACTGGGCTTCGGCACGGTACAGATCGCGGCCGGCGTGGAACGCGTGTTCGGCGTGCAGGCGGGCGTGCCGCTGCAGCTGACCATCATCGCAGTGGCTTTCGGACTGTACATGGCGTCCACGCTCAGCGGCGTCGGCCGCGGCATGAAATGGCTGTCCAACTTCAACCTTGCATTGGCTGCACTGCTGCTCGCGCTGGTGCTGGTACTCGGCCCGACTGGCGCGATCTTCAACACCTTCACGACGACGTTGGGCTCCTATCTCAATCAGCTGGTGACGATGAGCCTGCGCATGTCACCGTTCTCGTCCAGCACCTGGGTCGCGGACTGGACGATCTTCTACTGGGCCTGGTGGATCTCCTGGGCACCGTTCGTGGGTTCGTTCATCGCGCGCATCTCGCGCGGGCGCAGCGTGCGCGAGTTCGTGATCGGCGTGGTGCTGGCACCGACGCTGCTGGGCTTCTTCTGGTTCTCGGTGTTCGGTGGCACCGCGATCTGGATGCAGATCTTCGGCCAGGCCGACCTGCTGCAGGCACTGGGCAACGGCTATGAAACGGTGCTGTTCACCATGTTCGACAGCATGCCGCTGCCGTTGCTGCTGTCGTGCATTGCGCTGGTGCTACTGATGATCTTCTTCGTGACCTCGGCTGATTCTGCGGTACTTGTGCTGGCCAGCATGTCCACGGACGACGCGGGCGAGCCATTGCGCAAGCACAAAGTGGCGTGGGGTGTCGGCATTGCGCTCGTGGCGGGTTCCTTGCTGTTGGCAGGGGGACTGGAGGCGCTGCAGGGCATGATCACCATCGCTGCGCTGCCGTTCGCGCTGCTGATGCTTCTTGTGATGGTGTCCCTGTACCGGGTGCTGGACCAGGAATACACCCGGGAGCGGCGGCAGGCGCAGCGCCAGCGGCACATGATCGATGCGTGGATTGCACGCGAGATGGCGGCGCAGGAGGAAACCCAGGCGGAGGCAGCGCGCGCGCACGATCAGGATTGAGGGGATTTTGCAGCCTGCGGCTGCACCGCTTTTTTCAAGCAACGGCAACAACAACTTCAAAAGCGGCTCTGGATTTCTGCTGGTCTGGCGGTGAGGGGGCCGATGGCGGGACACGCCGCAAGTACGTCCCTGTAGGCTCGGCCACGGCATCCATGCCGTGGACGGTCCCGCCATCGGCCCCCTCCCCGCCTCCGACAATTTCCCGGTGACGGCAGTAGATCCACGCCATGCGTGGATCAGGTGTATCGGAAAACAAGAAGGGGTCGGATCCGTTTTCCTTCGGAAGACGGGTCCGACCCCAACCCACAGCGCGCGGCTGTTGCTGTTGCTGTTGCCTTTGCTCTTGATCTTCTTCTTTCTCTTCCTGCGGTGGCGGCCGCAGGAAACTGTCCGTGGCCGGGCGGGTGGGTTGGCTGGGGGCGTGAGCCGCATGGGCC
>NZ_JAPTFO010000142.1:0-4524 GCF_030985515.1 Stenotrophomonas sp. Sm10 | reverse complement strand
AGCTTTTAAATGATGATACAAAAACACAGTCAAACGTTGATGCACTTGCTAAACAACTTTCAAGTAGCCTTATCATTTTAAACAGTATCAATTCAGAAGCAACTGAAGAAGAAAAAGTAAACCAAAACCAAGATTCTAGAAATGGACAAGCTATCCCTGGTAAAGGGGAAAGTGAGTTTAGAGCTGATTCATCTAGTAACGGTGCTACAACTACAGGAACTAGTGATACAATCACACCAACAAATCCAGCGCAACCAACTGCGAAAAATATTATCGGAAGCACAAGTACAGTATCACGAGAAAACTTTACTGGTTGGGATACTTATACAATGCCGTTCGGGAGTCGCCATCCAGGTCAAGGTGATTTAGGTGTTAATACTCCAGAGAAAATAGCAGATGCTGCTGACTTAGAGTTTAGAGTGTTCTCTGATCAAAGAGCTGGTACAAGACCTAGTCCTGGACCATCTAACTATACTTATGATGGTAAAGAGAGTGATGTAAAGGCTCGTATTGACTATGGATTGAAACTTCCTGCTGAAGAAGTCCAAAAAATTATAGAAGAAGCTCCACTATGGCGTGGAAAGCTAAGATATAATGGAACTAGTATTTCAAGTCAAATCCCAGCAACTTACTATGGAAATGGACCTTATGAATATCTGCTTTCTAGTATCTATAAACTTGGATATGAACAAGGTATTGATAAAGTATACATTAAAGATGTAAGTAAACGTATTGAAGTAACAGAAGCTGCTAAAAAGGCTGGTTGGACTGTTTCAGATTTCAATGTGTCCAATTTCCCGAATGGTTTATTTTATGACAAAGCAACAGATAGTGTGCAAGGGGTTGTAACACATAGAAGTCCATTTAACTATCAACAAGTAAAAGCTCGAGTAACGTTTAAAAATACTATTACTGGTAAAAGTGTTACGATTCCACTAGATGATCATAGATTTGGTGGAACAGCATGGAAAGATGGAACACCACCAACACTAGAAATTAACGATACTGTTAAAGAAGGGAAAGTTGGAGAAGCACTAACTGTTCCAGTAGAATATAGAGATGCTGGAGCTTCGCATGCTGGGGTACCAAATGATAGAAGAGTTTCTTATACTTTAACGAATGAAAATGGAACCCCAATTGGACGTACAACTACAATTACAGAAACTGTAGGACGTGCTATTCTGGGTGTTTCTGGAGCGAAGATTACAGGAACGACAGGTACTGGTGCTGCTACTCCTACAGAATTAACAGGAAATGAGACAAAAATTCCAGGTGTAGGTTTTACAATTGCATCAGCTGATATGACTGAGAATAATCCGAATGGATTCAAAGGAACACCAACTGAAGCTGGGATTTACAGAGTTTCAATTTATGCAAGAGATTATCAAGAGACAAATGCTAATGAGGCATACGCACACGCAACCTTTAAAATTGCACCTGAAGTGACAATAAAAAATATTCATGCTTACGATACAGAAGTTCCGATTACAATTTCTAAAGGGGCTTCAGAAGCGACAATTACATTACCAGATGGAACAAATACAAAAATTGTTGCTAAAGATGGTAAATGGGTTGTATCAGAAACAACAAATACTGCTGTAAACGTCAATGATGAAATTGGTACAGTTGGTGAAACTTTCAATCTAAAAGTTCTTCCAACAGCAACAGCAAATGCCGCAACAGATACGATTAACGTAACTGCAAATAGTGAAAATATTACAGCGACGTTTACACGAGCCGAAGTAACATTAAAAACGCAACTAGGAGAAAATGTAGCAGCAACATTCAATAAAACTAGTGGTCGTTGGGAATTATCTGGTGAGACTGCTGAGAAGAAAACTCCTAACAGTGACGGTACAACAACATGGTTAAAACGCGACCTATATGTTGATGTGAATAAAGATGGAGAAACAATCTTTAATGTTTACGAATATACTCGTACATTAAACGCAGAAGGAAAAGTTACAGCCGTTAATAATGTATCTCGTACATTAACGACGTATAAAAAAGAAAATACGGCGAACAGTTCAGCAGATTCAGCAACTGATACTAATAAAGGAATGGTTGTAACTGTTAAATATGATAAAGGATTAAATAAATGGTCTGCTGATGATAACTCTACTGTAACAGCAACAAAAACTGGAGATAAGTGGACGATTTCAACTACATCAGGATTTAAAGGAACAGTTGATGCAGTAGAAACAGCAAGTTCTTCAGATAAAGCGTCTATATTAAATGATGCTCCGTCTATTAGCTCAAGTTTATATACTACTGTAAAAGGTGCTACAGTAGATTTGGTAAAACAAAAATCAGCTGCAGTAACAATTACAGATACAGAAGATGATGCGACAACTGCTCCAAATAAAAAGGAAACAACAGTTACAAAAGTAACGTTAACATCTCCTTCAGGAAAAGTAACAGAATATAGAAGTGCAGCAGAAGCAGCAACTGTTAAATTATCAGAAGTAGGTACTTACACAGTTAAAGTTGAAGTAAAAGATAGTAACGGAAATATCGTTACTGCGGATACTGAAACGGATACTGGAACAAATAAAGGTGCCGAAACTGCAGTGAATTCAACTACCTATACAATTACTGTAAAAGATCAAGAAACGAATAAATTGTATACAGTTGAAGATGATGCAGTAACAAATGATCAGTTGAAAGAAAAAGTAAACCCTACAGCTGTAGACGGCTTTACTCCAACTAAAAATGATATTACAGATATTCCTACAACAGCTAAAAAAGCAGGTCAAACACTAGAAGTGCCAGCAACAGTAACTTATACAAAAGGAACTGAAACAATTCCTGTAGAAACTAAAGTAGATGTTGTAGTTTTACCAAAAGTAGAACCAACAGGTGTAACAGTTCTTAAAGATAGCACTGGTTTAGATGAAGCAGTTAAAGCGAAAGCAGTAGAAGCAGCAACTGCAGTTCCAACTGATAAATTGCCAGATGGTGTAACTGTAAGAGTTAAAGAAGTTAAAGCAGGAACAGTACCGGAAACAACAGCAACTGGAGTACAAAAGCCAGCAACAGCAGTTGTAGAGTATGTAAAAGATGGTAAAGTAGTTGCAACTAGAGAAGTAACAGTCCCAGTAACAGTAGTAGGTTCAACAGCTAAGAAATTAGTAGTATTTGAAGGGGATACTGTTACAAAAGATGATGTGAAAGGTGCTGTAACACCAGGTACAGACGGAACAAAAGGTGAACCTGTCATTGCTGAAGATATTACTGCTAAAGCAGGAAATAAAGAAGCGACAATCCCGGTAACATATGATAATGGTAAGTTAACCGAAACAGTGAAAGTTCCAGTAACAGTTTTACCAAAACCAGAAGCAGATGAAATTCTTGTTCCTAAAAATGGCGACAAAGAAAAAGCAAAAGAAAAAGTACTTGCTCAAGCTGAAAAAGCGATTGCTGATGGAACATTTACAGGTAAACTACCACAAGGTGCTAGAGTTGAAATTGATAAAACAGCTACAGTAACAGTCCCTGACTTAACAGATGATACTGAAGTGGATGTGACTGTTAAATACATTGTAGATGATGAAGAGAAAACAACAACTGTTAAAGTACCAGTTACAGTAGTTGAAGGTATACCACAAATCGTCCCAGTTGATGAAAACAACAAACAACCAGATCCAGAAAAGAGCATTGATAAAACAGATTATCCAGAAGGATCTACATTTAGATATAAGACTCCAGATGGGCAAACATCTCCAATCGATGTAACAACAACTGGTGATAAGAATGTGATTGTTGAAGTACTTGATCCACAAGGAAATACAATCGTTGAAGTACCAGCAACTGTACGTGTAGTTGATAGTACACCACAATTTGTAGTAGCAAATCCAGCTAAGAAACAACCTGAAGCGAAAGATAGTGTTACACCAGGAGAATATCCAGATGGCACAACATTTGAATACAAAACACCAGTAGATACAACAACTGCAGGTGAAAAAGATGTAACTGTTGTAGCTAAGTTAAATGGTCAACCAATTGCAGAAGTTCCTGCGAAAGTAGTAGTTGTAGATCCTAAGACACAATACGTAGTAGCAGATCCAAGCAAACCACAACCGGATGCAGCTAAGAGCATTGATCCAGAACAATACCCAGAAGGAACAACATTTGAGTATAAGACTCCAGTAGATACAACAACACCAGGAGAAAAAGATGTAGTTGTCATTGCAAAAGATGGAAATGATACACTTGTAGAAGTACCAACAAAAGTGAAAGTTGTACAAGGTTACCCACAAATTGTTCCAGTAGATGAAGGTAAGAAACAACCATCACCTGAAGATAGCATTGATTCGAATGATTACCCAGATGATGCAACATTTGAGTATAAAGAAGAAGTAGATACATCTAAACCAGGTGATAAGAAAGTTACCGTTGTTGTGAAACAAGGGGATAAGGTATTAGTTGAAGTGCCATCTACAGTTCGTGTAGTGGAAGGTTATCCTAAATATGTACCAGTAGACCCAGCTAAGAAACAGCCAGATCCAAAAGAAAACATTAATC
>NZ_JAPTFO010000141.1:0-4651 GCF_030985515.1 Stenotrophomonas sp. Sm10 | reverse complement strand
TCGTCTGTCGGCTGCTATCCGCAGATATCATGTTGACGGTCCCTCCACCCTGGCTCCTACATACCGCGTAGGAGCCGGGAGGAACATACAAGCATGGGCTCGGCTCTACATGACGCTTCAGTCGTCCCAGCCCACCAGTGCCAGCTTGCCCACCGTGCGTCCGCTGGCCAGGCGCTGATGCGCAATGTCCAGATTTGCCGCATTGATCGTGCCCAGTGACTCACTGAGCGTGCCGCGCAGCTGGCCAGCATCGAGCATGCTGGCGGCGCGGCTGAGGATGCGGTGCTGTTCGATGCGGTCGGCGGTGGCAAAGCGCGAGCGCGCGAACATGAATTCCCAGTGGATGCCGATGCACTTGGCCTTGTAGGGATCGCCGATGCGCAGCGGGCCACGTGGCTCGACGATCAGCCCGACATGTCCCTGCGGCGCCAGCAGCTGGCCCAGCTCATCCCAGTACTGGTCGGTGTCGGCCAGGTTGAGTGCGACCTGCACCGCGTCGATGCCGAGCGCATGCAGCTGGGCCTGGAGCGGCTGCCGGTGATCAATCACGTGCCGGGCACCCATCTGCCGGCACCAGTCGGCCGAGGCTTCGCGCGACGCAGTGGCGATCACCTCGAAACCCGCATGGCGGGCCAGCTGGATCGCCATCGAGCCGACGCCGCCCGCACCGCCGATCACCAGCAGGTTCTGGCCGGCGTGGCGGCAATCATCCAGCCGCAGGGGCATGCGCTCGAACAGCAGTTCCCAGGCAGTGAGCGTGGTCAGCGGCAGTGCCGCGGCCTCGGCGAAATCCAGCGTGGTGGGTTTGCGCGCGACCAGACGTTCGTCCACCCATTGGTACTGCGCGTTGCACCCCGGGCGGGTGACATCACCGGCGTAATAGACCTCATCACCGGACGCGAACAGGCTGGCCTCGTCGCCGATCGCCTCCACTACGCCGGCCGCGTCCCAGCCAAGGATGCGAGGTGCCTGGAGCGTGGCTGGATCCGTGCTGACACGCTGCTTGCCGTCGACCGGGTTGACCGAAATCGCCTCGACCCGCACCAGCAGGTCGCGCCCCCGTGGAGGCAGCGGCGGAGGAAGGCGGATATCGCACAGCGCGGGGGCGGACTCACGACTCAGGGCGACGGCTTTCATCACGGCTCCCGCTGGGTTCGTGGTTCAATCATAAGGTTCCTCACCTTTTCGCAGAGACGCTGAACTGCTCATCGCAGCGCGCTGCGCAATGTGTCGTTTCCAACGCCTAAACCCCGTCAAACCCTTGCAGCGTGAGGGTCTTGCGGATTTTCATCATCCTGTATAGGGTTTCAACGTCGGACCGATGGACGGTCGGGCGCAACACTTCACATGTTACGGGACTGTTAACATGGCCTTCACCCGCCTGAGCATAATGTTCGCGGCGGTGGCGTGCTGAATCGGCTGTCGTACATCGACGCACTTGTGCTGGCCCATGCCTCTACCGGTTTCATACCCCCGAAATAGGAGCTGTACTCAATGAACAAGAAGATCCTTACTGCCGCGCTGCTGGGCGGCCTGGCTTTCGCCCAGGCAGCTTCGGCGCAGGAGTTCGATGACCGCTGGTACCTGACCGGTTCGGCCGGCTTCAACTTCCAGGACAGCGACCGTCTGACCAATGATGCTCCGTTCGTGACCCTGGGCCTGGGCAAGTTCATCAGCCCGAACTGGTCGCTGGACGGTGAGCTGAACTATCAGAACCCGAACTTCGATTCGAACAAGGACCTGAACTGGTCGCAGTACGGCGTCTCGCTGGACCTGCGTCGCCACTTCATCAAGGAAGGCCGCGGCTGGAACCCGTACATCGTCGGTGGCCTGGGCTACCAGAAGTCGGAAGAAGAGTACCCGGCGCTGAATGCCAACGGTCCGCGCCAGCGTAAGGACGGCAACGTTGCCGCCAAGCTGGGCGTCGGCCTGCAGACCACCTTCGAAAAGCGCGTTGCTGTCCGCGCCGAAGTGGCTTACCGCGCTGACTTCGACGACCAGAGCGTTGCCGCTCCGAACGAAGACTGGTTCGGTGACGTGCTGGCTTCGGTCGGCGTCGTGATCCCGCTGGGCCCGGCTCCGGTCGCGGCTGCTCCGGCTCCGGCTCCGGTTGCCCCGAGCTGCGCCGATCTGGACGACGACGGTGACGGCGTCAACAACTGCGACGACAAGTGCCCGAACTCGCAGCCGGGTCAGACCATCGGTCCGGACGGTTGCCCGGTGCCGGTCTCCATCGACCTGAAGGGCGTCAACTTCGACTTCGACAAGTCGAACCTGCGTCCGGACGCCGTGGCGATCCTGAGCGAAGCCACCGAGATCCTGAAGCGTTACCCGGATCTGCGCGTTGAAGTTGCCGGTCACACCGACTCGAAGGGTACCGACGCTTACAACCAGAAGCTGTCGGAGCGTCGCGCCACCGCCGTGTACAACTACCTGACCAAGAACGGCGTTGACGCCGGTCGCCTGGTCGGCCCGATCGGCTACGGCGAGAGCCGCCCGATTGCTCCGAACACCAACCCGGATGGTTCGGACAACCCGGAAGGTCGCGCCAAGAACCGTCGTACCGAGCTGAACGTCCAGAACTAAGTTCTGACGCTCTGCCAGTAGGACACAGCAGGACCCGGCTTCGGCCGGGTCTTGTTGTTTCTGCGGCACTCAATTTAGGCATCTGGTGGTCTGCAAGTAACCGTTCGTCGGGTTTTTATCCTTAAAACCAATGAGTTGCCGTATTCATTGAAAGTGGCGCTTGAAAGCTGTCGCGGCATTGCTAAACTCGCCGCGTCCCTTCCTTTCCTGGATGACCCTCATGCTGCGCTCTGCATCGGCCGCCTTCCTGGCGCTGGCCCTGGTTCCCGCCGCCCACGCTGCGGTCGATTGCTCGGTCAACACCAGCGCCTCGCCGCTGCCGTTGCCGGCCACGACCATCGCGCCGGTTGCCGACGAGCTGTACATCCGTGGCAACCAGCTGGGCATGCCGGCCGGTGTGCTGAGCAGCAACTACGATCCGTCGCAGTCGCTGGACCAGGTGCTGCAGCGCCTGCGCATCGACGGCTGCCAGAACATCGCCAAGGCCATCCCTAGCGCACCGGCGGTGAAGCCGAACGATCCGGCGGCCTACAAGCCGCAGACCGAATTCGACAACACGCCCTGGCGCTTCGACATGAGCCAGAACGGCAAGCGCATGACCGCCGAAGAGTTCGACGCCTGGATGAAGGCGCGCGGTGTGCGCGTGGTCAAGGCGCGTCCGGCCCCGGCCGCCACGCCGGCGGCGGCTGAAGCACCGGCTGAGACCAAGCCGGTCGACAAGAAATAAGCACCGCGGGGAGCAGAGGCTTGCGCACGCGCCGCCCACCTGCTGCCCCCGCTGCCCGCTCCCACGCACCGCGTGGGCGTGCGACTTCCGCTGCCGCTTCCGCCGGTGTCCGCCATGGCCTGGCGCGCGTACTGTCCAAGGCCGGCGTGTGCTCGCGCAGCGAGGCCGCGCGCTGGATTGCCGAAGGCCGCGTACGCGTGTCCGGCCGGATCGTGCGCGACCCGGAATTTCCGATTGGCCAGCCGGTGCCGCCGATCGAGGTCGATGGCCAGCCCATGGGCGCGCCACAGCGCCTGTACCTGATGCTCAACAAACCGCGCGGGGTAGTGACCACCGCGCAGGACGAGCGCGGCCGCGACACCGTCTACCGCTGTTTCGATGGCGCGGGGCTGCCGTGGATCGCGCCGGTCGGGCGCCTGGACAAGGCCAGTGAAGGGCTGTTGCTGTTCAGCAACGATCCGCAGTGGGCGGCGCGCCTGACCGACCCGCAGACCGGGCCGGACAAGACCTACCACGTGCAGGTTGATGGCCTGCCCGATGACGCCACGCTGGCGGCACTGCGGGCCGGCGTGGAGGACGAGGGCGAGTTCCTCGCCGCCCGTGCCGTGCGCGTACTGCGCAGTGGCGACAAGACCGCATGGCTGGAGGTGGTCCTCGACGAGGGCCGCAATCGCCATATCCGCCGCCTGTTGGCGGCCTTCGACCTGCAGGTGCTGCGCCTGGTCCGGGTCGCGATCGGCGGGCTGCAGCTCGGCGATCTCGGCAAGGGCCAGTGGCGGGTCCTGCAGGTCAGCGACCAGCAGCGGCTGGGGGCCGCTGCACCGGGCTGATCATCGCCCGTGGCCGGCGTTTGCCGGCCGCCGTTCCAGGCGTAGGGGGCGCCTGGCTGTCGAATATCCCGAACGGAGCCTGCCATGTACCACCTGACCCTCAATCAAACCCTGCGCTGCGCAGGCCTGCTTCTGCCGATGGTGCTGCTGAGCGCCTGTGGTGGCCACAAGAAGGTGGCCAAGGCGGAAACGCCGGCCGAGACCCCGGTGGTGGAAGTGAAGACCCCGGAGCTGGATGGTCGCGGCAGTTACCGCTTCCTGATGAGCAACGGCGACAAGAAGATGACCGCCGATGAGTTCGATGCCTGGATGAAGGCCAACGGTATCCGCGTAGCCAAGGGCAATGGCCAGGATGCCGCCGCCAAGCCGGTGGTGGTGGCCAGCAAGGACGAGCCGAAGGGCAAGAAGAAAAAGAAGTGACGCGCGTCGCGCGTCATTTCGGTAGCGCCGGGCCGTGCCCGGCGAGCGCATGGCGCGGCGTTCGGGAAATCGCCGGGCATGGCCCGGC
>NZ_JAPTFO010000140.1:0-4680 GCF_030985515.1 Stenotrophomonas sp. Sm10 | reverse complement strand
CTTAAAGGATTTTTTTTCTAATTGTTGTTTAATTTCTTTTTGAATAAGATTGGATAGTAATAGTTGGATTTGGTGAATTTGTTCATCTGGTAGGATTACTTGCATTCGTTATCCTCCTTCCCATATCTAGAATGACGGCGTGAGTCCAGATATTTTGCAAAGAAGTAAGTTTTATCCATAACTAAACCTAGCAACTGCTGATTCTCTTTTCTAGCGTATCTGACTAAGTTGTTAAATTCTGTAAAATTATGTTCCTCTATCATATCAATTACCATTGAAAGAAATTCGTCACTGTTGTTGCTGATAAGAAATTTATCTAGCTCAAAGCCGCAACCAGTTTCAATTTGATTGATATCGTACAGAGTCTTTTCAGGATTTTCTGCATGAGTGAAGTAGTCATACATTCCTTTAGGAGACATAACAGGTTCCACATGGGCAGGTGTATTGAGGTTCTTAGTTAGTAATTCGGAAACTTGAGAATAGCTTTTAAGTGAATCAAAATATAATGCTCCATGCTTGTGAGTTTTTTTAAATTCTCCCGTTTCCTTGTTGATGTCTTTGTCGTGCCATGGGCTGAGAACAAAGGGAATATGCATGTTCTCTAAAACATCCAGATAATGCTCAGGGGCACTTTCCTGATAGAGAAGGAAAGCCCACTTGTTCGAGCGTTTTTCTTTAGCCATTTATTTCCTTTCTATGATTGATGATTATTGGTGTAATGGGGGTCGTAGTAACCCCATTACACGTGCATAGATGATTTTGAAAACACGGGGCTTTTGGCTTTCACTTTGTGAGCCAAGCCCCATATTTTCCCTTATCTCTTAGTTCCTGTAAACCAAAGCTTATTACCTTTTCGATGTGGTGAAGAAAAATAATAGTTTGGATTTCTACTTGAAATTTCTTCCTTGATATCATCTTCCATTTCTTTCAGTAACTTCTGAGCCTGTTGAGTTCTTGGAATGGCAAGTAAAACAGTGACAGTTTCTTTTCTTACATCTACCGTACACCCTAAGACAGAGTGATTGAAGCTTTTTAAAATAGGGTTGATGCGAGTAACAGTCTGATTCTCAATTGTATTCATTGGTTCAGATTGTTCATCTTGCTTCAGAAATTGTCTCATTCTAGAAGTCTGGTAGATAGACTTGAAATAGTTCCATAATGAATCTTTTAAAAATCTTTGAACTAACTCAATGATAACCAAAAGAGCAGGAACGAGAATAAGGCAGAATGACAATACTTGAATGTAATGTTCAAGAGCAGTCAGCTTATCTAGTATTGTTGTAAAAAGTCCTTGCATTCCAGAGAGTTTGGTGGTTTCTAACATTTGAATAAGTAAGTTGATTCCAATCTTAAAGAGAAAGCTAAACAAGGCAAGGACTATTAAGTTAGCATTTAGGTTGTAGGTTGTTTGAAAGAAAGTTTTTTTCATAGGTTACAGAATACCTTTCTTTGTATAATAGGTGGGGCAAAGGAGAGGTAAAACTTGATAAGGATGTTCATTATCAATAATCTGAATAAGTCCAGTTCCTTTTCCTATAGGGATAACAATGCCTTCAGGATCTAGGTCAGGAAAGAGAAATTGTGTCGTCTTCTTGTTGATATTACCAATTTGAATTAAGACATTTAACTGTTCCCGAACAGAAATTGGAATAGATGTATGGTCGAAACGCTGACTGACTAGAAAAAGATGGACTTTTGTAGCTCGCCCAAGTAAAGCAATTTGAGATAGAAGCGAAAAGAAAGAGTCCTTGATGGTTTTGTTGACTCCCTCGGATAATGCCAGAACTTCATCAATGACGATAGTCAAATGTTCAAATGGATGGTCTGGCTTATCATAGAGAATTTCTTGTCTCTGTTGAATAAGATTCAAGCAGGCGCTTAGGTTCTCATTGATTTCTGAAACAAAGTCTGATTTAGAGCGATTCCTTTTGGGTGATAAGACTGGAAGATTGTATTCTTTACCAAATCGTGCAGGTAGGTCAACCTTAGGATCAATGATAATCATTTCCGAAATATTTTTTAGAATACTTAAAAAATAAATTAAGGCGTAAGATTTTCCAGCACCACTATTTCCGGCTATAGCTATATGTGTAACCTTATTATAATTGAGTATAAGATTCTTCATGATAGGGATGAGATTATCTTTTTGGGTGGTTGAGAAATCTTCTAAATTAGGAATTACCAGACGTTTAGCTATCCCTTTTTTCCAAGGGAAGAAAAGTCCACGCTGGACATGAATATCATCTGTATCTAGTGCCATAAAATAGGCTGAATTCTGCTTGAGAAGAGTAAAGCGAGGGTAGAGAGCGGCGTTAGCGATTAGGAAGATTTTCTGATAGAGTTCATCATCAATGATATAGCCAGCTGGCAAGCGAGGAAGAAATAGGAAACCTTCTTCCATAATCTTACAGTCAAAGCTGTTAGTATAGCTAGTTTCTCCTTGCATAATGCTTCCAAGTCCCATATTGAGGCTTTGGAGCAGGTATTGTCCTAGTTCTCGATTTGTCATTATTTAACCTCCTTGAGATTGTCAGCTTTGAAGTAGACGTTAAAGCCAACTTCGCAGGCTTGAAGATTATCAAACTGTACCAATGCCATATAAGGTGGTAGCTCCACTTCGGATTCAAATTTGACGGTAAAGGGCGGAAGTCCTTTTTGTGAGAACCAAGCTTTATAAGAGATAATTTCCCCTGTTGGTTGACCGTCTTCAAATTTAATTTGTGCTTCTAGTTCGGTACTTAAGCAGAGAATGCCCTGCTTGTTGTCAATATATTCATTGGCAGTATTGACTGAGTAGCCACCTTTGCGATTGCGTGTTTTCATTAGATTTACCTCGTATTTGATTATTTGTCTTAGCTAAGAACAATTTTAGTTTAACGTGATTTCATGAAGTAGACTGTCAGTTTTCCTGACAGTCTACTTTTAAATTTTTGGCATGAGACAGGCTAATTCGGATAACCAATAAGTTAATTTCTCAGCTATTTGATGCGAAGTTTCTTCCTCTGGGAAATCTGAAATAAAGCTTGATAAGGAGTCTAGAAAAATTTCTTTATTTTTTTCAATGATTTGCGCTACTTCTTTCTTTGAGACATTAGAAAATTTTTTTGCTATTAACTTTTTTAAAAAAGTATTTTCAAACGTAGGATCTGTCAAAATTGTAGATATTATGTTTTCAATAAGTAGTAGTTCGAATTCAATACTCGGGAAAAATAATTCCCTAGGATTTTTAAAATCTAAACTGGTCTGAAAAGCTAACGAAGCATTAAAACTAATATTCCTTTTTCCCTTTAGAATTTGTCCAACTGTTGTTTCGGATAATAACTCAACTTCCCCTTCAGCTGTTTCATATCCAATTTGATTTTGCAAGATTTGTAACTCTCTAAGACGCTTGTGTATTGATTCTCCGAGTAGCTTACAATATAATTTTGTCATCACACTTTTATAAGTCATTATTCTTCCTTCTCGCCCTAAGACAGAAAGAAACTAGATTGGATTCAACCGAAAGGTGTGAAAAAAAGCACACCAAATAAACGGTGAAACTCTATATAGTACATTTATTTTATTAAATATTATCTATATTTTTAGTTTCAATCCGTCCATTGATGCGCATCAGCTTGGACTATAATAAATGTTTACTAGGAAACTTCTTAGTAACACTATTAAATCAAATTTCCTAATTACTGTAATTAGAAAGAAATGGTAGAATTATTAGTAAAAATCTACCAACTTTTGAGGTGTATATGGATTTTGAAAAAATGAATGATTTAATCATTGCAGAAAGACTTCTTAATGTTCGTCAGAATTTAAATATGACTCAAGAACAATTTTGTGAATATTTTGATAACAAAGTTAGTATTGACAAATATAGGTTATCAAATTTAGAAAATGGTAAGCGGAGTAAAAAGAAAAACCCTCATTTTTTGACAGAATCGTATATTGAATTTTATTCATCCATATTAAACGTATCTAAAGAAGAGTTGCTTTTTGGAAATATTGAAAGTAAGAAAGAGCTTATCAAGTTAATTCTTTTGAGTGTTTTTATGAATGCAAATTCGCAGTCGTATAGAACAGATATTCCCCAAACAGAGCAGTCACCATTTTTTGACCTTGCTTTTGATTCTGATGAGGAATTTTTTAGATTAGCTATGTCAAATTTACACAATGAGGAATATAAAGAATATAGAGAAATTGCTAATCAGTGTCTAGTTGATGTTGCAATTAGAAGGAGGAATAATTTTTCTGATATAAAAAAATATCGGGAAGAAATTGCCATTATTTTAGAAGGATTTGATTCGTTTTTTTATAGTAAAAAGTTTGCTAATTTATATAAACTTTCGATGGATGGACAAGAAATTTTTTCAGAGCAATCTTCTATACTGTTAAGATGTCTGTTTGGAAATTTTGATTTTGCTAGTGATTTTTTAAAGAGGAGAAACAATTATGAAACTATAAGATGTAGTGGGATTGATTTAAGAAAGCCGAGAGTAAAATGTTTCTATATAGACAATTATCTCAATTATTTAGGAAATTTTTCAGCCAGTGCAGTCCAATGGAAAGAGACATCGTATCAATTTTTTATTACAGCTTTTAATGAATTTATGGAACTGCATCTTGAAATGTTTATAAATTTTTTTAATAAACATATTTTTAGTAAGACATTGAAAGAATTATCAAATAAGT